>JAISKZ010000053.1 GCA_031260725.1 Desulfovibrio sp.
AAAGCATCTGTGTATGGATTAGAGATCAAGAAATCGTCTCTCAAAGGCGACACTGGTATTGGTGAGATTGGTTTGATTATGAAACCTTCTGACAAGTATCCGTGGATTGTTGATCTTGGCGTACAGGGTTATACTGGTCAACGTGAAGGCATTGGTGGTTCTTTACGCGTAGGATTTGAATTCTAGGGGCTTACCCTACCCGCCAACGTCACCATGCGCGGCGCGGCGTCAGCCCATTATACGGGCGGCCCGCGCCGCGCTTTTTTTGTATTTGTAACATGAACACTTCCTTCAACACCTGACGGCGAAACTCTCAATGCCGGGTAGTGGGTCAGCTTGAATCTGCCAAGGTAGCAATATCTTCAAAAAGAGTTGCTTCATATCCGTAACCACTTCTTCCATAGCCTTGATTAAATTTTATGTGTGCCAAAGGAGCGCAAGTAAGTCTTATGAAATCAAAGTGTTAATATCTTTAGAACCTAGAAAAGGGGGTGGTTTGAGCGCGCTACTTCCACCACCGCGACTACCTGTAAAAGTAGACCGCAAATTATTTTATTTTAAACTGACCCAATACCGAAATCCGTAAGTGTTTTACAAAAATATCCTTTACATTGATTATTAATATTTTTGCAGCCTGATCACACAGAGAGAAGCCATGTCGGAGGCGATGCGAGTGGAAGCTTTCTTAGAACTGCCGGTTATGCCCCTGCGGGAGGTCATTATGTTCCCCCGCTCCGTCATTCCGCTTTTTGTCGGGCGGGAGCCTTCCATAAAAGCTGTTGAAGCCGCCCAGAATTTCTACAATAAGCAGATTTTTCTGGTGGCCCAGCGCGAGGCCGATCTGGAAAAACCCCAAGACGACGATTTGTGCGCCGTGGGGGTCGTCAGCCGTGTTCTGCAGACGCTTCGCTTGCCGGATGGCACTATCAAGGTGCTTTTTGAAGGTCTGTACCGGGCTCATTGGGAGAATCTGCACGAAGGCGCGCGTTGCGTGCTTGTGCGCATACACAGACTTGGCGAGACGACGACCCGCAGAGATGAGTTGCCGGCGCTGGTACGCGCCGTGCACGAAGCGCTGGAAGAATACGGCAAAAACAACAAAAAAAATCCCCAGGAAACCCTGATGTCCATGCTGGCCCTGCAGGATCCCGGCCTGCTTGCGGATGCCCTTGTGCCGCATCTCAGGGTGGATTACCACAAAAAACAGGAAGTGCTGGAGATCTGCGACGTGACGGTTCGTCTGGAACGGGCGTATGAACTGCTGCAGGGCGAAGTGGATCTAGCCTCTGTGGAAAAACGCATCAAAAATCGCGTCAAAATGCAGATGGAGCGCAATCAGCGCGAATACTATCTGAACGAGCAGATCAAGGCCATCAATAAAGAAATGGGCCGCGACGACGACCCGCAGGAGGAAGTGGCTGAACTTGAGCAAAAACTCAGGGAACGCGACATGCCGGAAGAAGCCCGCTTGAAGGCGCTCGGCGAAGTGAAAAAACTGCGGACAATGCCGCCTTCCGCCGCGGAATATACCGTGGTGCGCAATTATGTTGACTGGATGCTGGATTTGCCTTGGAATAATCTAAAACATATTGACATAAATATAGAAAAAGCGCGCGGCATTCTGGATGGCGATCACTACGGGCTTGAAAAACCCAAAGAGCGCATTCTGGAATACCTTGCTGTGCAAAAGCTCTCCCATGGGCTCAAAGGCCCTATTTTATGCTTTGTGGGTCCGCCGGGCGTCGGCAAAACGTCATTGGCGAAGTCCGTGGCCAGAGCCACTGGCCGCGACTATGTGCACCTGTCGCTGGGCGGCGTGCACGACGAGGCGGAAATACGCGGGCATCGCCGCACCTATGTCGGCTCCATGCCGGGTAAGATTATCCAATCACTGAAACGGGTCAAATTTAACAATCCCCTGTTTTGTCTTGATGAAATAGACAAAATGACGTCAGATTACCGCGGCGACCCGGCCTCCGCCCTTCTGGAAGGACTTGATCCGGAACAAAACAAGATGTTTATGGATCATTACCTTGATCTGGAATACGACCTTTCCAAAATTTTTTTCATCACCACGGCAAATTCTCTGCACAGCATACCGCCGCCCTTGCTGGACCGCATGGAAGTTATTGAACTTTCAAGCTATCTTGAAACAGAAAAGCGCCATATCACGCGACGTTTCCTCCTGCCGCGGCAGATTACGGAGCACGGCCTGCAGGAACACAATATCCGTCTTTCAGAAAACGCCGTTCTGGAAATCATCCGCACCTATACACGGGAAGCGGGCGTGCGCAATCTGGAGCGGGAAATAGCCACCTTGTGCCGCAAAACAGCCATACGACTTGTGGAGGAAGACGACCTTGAAAAATGCGTCGCCATTACCCGTTCAAGCCTTCAGTCTTTTCTCGGCGTCAAAAAATACCGGCATGAAGAACGGGAAGACAGCCCGCAGGTTGGGGTGTGCGCCGGGCTGGCCTATAATCAACGCGGCGGCGAAATTCTGCTTGTGGAAACAAGCCTGATGAACGGCACGGGCCACGTCGTCACAACGGGACAGCTTGGCGACGTCATGACAGAGTCGGCCAAAGCCGCACTTTCATATGTGCGTTCGCGCGCCGACCTGCTGGGGCTTGCTCCGCATTTTTACCGCAAGGTGGACATTCATGTCCATGTGCCGTCAGGCGCCACCCCCAAAGACGGTCCTTCGGCAGGCATCACGCTGGCCACCTCCATCACTTCGGCACTTCTGGGCATCCCCGTGCGCAATGATGTTGCCATGACAGGCGAGATTTCACTGCGCGGCAGAGTGCTGCCCATCGGCGGCCTGCGGGAAAAACTGCTCGCCGCCTGGCGCAGCAGCATTAAACGCGTGATTATGCCTGCCGACAATAAAAAGGATTTAAAAGAGGTGCCGGACGAGGTATTGCGGAATTTAGAGCTGATTTTTGTGGAGCACGTTGATGAAGTGCTGCCCCATGCGCTGGCCGCTGGGGCGGAAGAAATATTTTCCGGCCGGGCCACGGCGAGCCCCATCTGCCATTCCTTGCGCCCGGCCGGGAGCGCCGCCCAAAGCCGGCACGCGCAGTAAACCCGTCATCCTGAATCCGTAGAGAATGGGGACAACTCAGAATAGACTGCGCCACAGATCCATCACAGCAGGCAGCCCAGGAAGCGATGGCTGGTGCTCAACAACGCACTGTTTCAAAAGACAAAATACGCGCGCATCTGAGCACTATGCAGAAGAGGTCGGGGGGAGGCGTATCGCCGGGCCAAACGGCTTATCTGTCTGTGCCGGCCGCTCGGCTATGAGAAGTTGGCGTCACGGCCCCGTTCGCATTTGCGTTTTTAAGCGCCGCAAGGGCGTTGCGCGCCGCATCCTGTTCCGCCCGCTTGCAGCTTGTGCCGCTGCCCGAAAATTCCTTGCCGTCCGGCAGGCGCAACGCGACTTCAAAAACTCTCGCATGCTCAGGGCCGTGCGCTGCCCGCCTTACATATATCGGTCGGTCTTTGCAAAGGCGCAGGGTTATTTCCTGCAGCCGCGTTTTATAATCCGGTGCCGTTCGCGCCTCTTCGCCGGCGCGGGGCCAGCACTGCGCAAAAATACGCCCCACCGCCGCGCACGCCGCCGCAAAGCCACCATCTTCGTACACGGCGGCCACCACAGCCTCCAGAACGTCACTCAAAACAGAATCGCGCTTCCGTCCGCCCTGATTTTCCTCTCCGCGCCCGAGCATAACCAGCGAGTCCAGCCCCAGCGCGCGTGCGCGCTCCGCCAGAGCAGCGGCGCTGATCAGCTTTGACCGCATGGCCGTCAGTTCGCCTTCACGCGCGACCGGGAATCGCCGGAACAGCTCTGTGGAGACGCACAGCTCAAGCACGGCGTCGCCCAAAAATTCCAGCCTCTCATTATGCTCCTGGCCGCCCCCTGACTCATTGGCGAAGGAAGAATGCGTCAGGGCCAGCGCAAGCAACGCCGGCCGTGAAAAAACATGGACAAGGCGCTGCTCCAGCGCGGCGCGGGCATCGTCCGGCACTGCATTCTGCATAGCGTCGTGGTGCGGCATGGAACCAGTGTAGCCTTTTCGCGTCTGAGAGCAACTGAAACTTGACACAGACCCGATAAGCGATTATATATAGCTTCCTGCTATAAAAAATTTATATAAAATAACCTGAACCCGCGGGATGTTATATGGCTTACGATATCCGCTTGATGAAACTGGTAACGGGCGAGTTGGTCATCGGCAAATACGACACGGGCAAGGACTGCCTCAATGAGGTGGCCGCCCTGCAGACAGTGCCAACGCAGCAGGGTGTGCAGATGATGATGATGCCCTACGGCTATCCTTTTGAACCCAATTTCTCCGGCACGCTGGACGGCTCAGCCTTTTTATACCGCTATGCCAGCACGCCCAAGGAACTGCAGGACAAATACATTGAAGCCACTACCAACCTGACGGTTGCGGGCGGTCTCGGCAAGCTGCAGTTCGGCGCGACGCCCGGCGCGGGCGGCAACGGACTTATCATATAAGCGGACTGAATACGATTCTTCACAGGCGGCGTAACGCGCCGCCTTTTTTATGCCATTCCCACACACCGGCAAAAACCATGCGCGAACTGCTCCCCCTGCTGTCCAAACCCAGCCGTTACGCCGGTATTGAAGAAGGCGCCTGCCGCAAAAATACGAATGCCGTGAGCCTGCACATCGCCCTGGCCTTTCCCGACACCTATGAAGTGGGCATGTCCTACCTCGGGCAGAAGATACTGTACAGCATAGTCAACAGCTGTCCCCGCTGGCTGGCTGAACGGGTCATGGCACCGGAACGCGAGGCAGCCGCCGTCCTACGCGCCCACAAGGCCCCCCTGTGCACGCTGGAATCCGACACCCCGCTGAAAAACCTGCACTGCGTCGCCTTTTCCGTCACTCACGAGTTGTGCTACACCAATATTCTGTATATGCTTGATCTGGCCGCCATTCCCCTGCGCACAGCAGGCCGCCCTGAAGACATGACGGCCTGCCCGCTGGTTATCGCCGGCGGCGGCGCGCTGCTCTCCGCCGAAGCCCTGACCCCGTTCATGGACATCATGGTTCTGGGCGACGGGGAGGAAAGCCTGCCCGATGTGCTGCGACTGCTGGAAACAGCGATGGAGAACGGCTGGGGCAGAAGCCGTCTTTTGCGCGAAACACGGCTTGTGCCCGGCGTGTACGTGCCCTCGCTTTTCGGCCCGGCGGCAAGCATCGGCGGCCCGCCGACGCCCCTTTTTGCCGACCACGTCCGCCCTTCGCGCCGCATTGTGGCTGATCTGAACACGGCCCCCTACCCCGCGAAACAGATAACGCCCGTCGGCACCGTGCACAACCGCCTTACGCTCGAAATAGCGCGGGGCTGTACACGCGGCTGCCGCTTTTGCCATGCGGGCATGGTATACCGTCCGACGCGGGAACGCTCTGTGCCCGGCGTCATGAGCCTGCTGCGCAATTGCCTCAAAGAAACAGGCTTTGATGAAATTTCCTTCCTTGCATTGAGCGTGGGCGATTTTTCCGCCCTCAAGACACTCTGCCGCAACGCGCTGAATCACTGCGCCGCCGAACAGGTGAGCCTTTCTCTTCCCTCTTTGCGCGTGGGATCCATTGACGACGAAATTCTGGAACGCATGGCCGAGCTGCGCCGCACAGGCTGCACCATTGCCCCGGAGGCCGGCAGCCAGCGTCTGCGCGACGTCATCAACAAAGGCGTGAGCGAAGAAGACCTGCTTTTGCACACGCAAAAACTGCTGGAGCACGGCTGGCGACAGGTCAAGCTCTATTTTATGATCGGCCTGCCGACGGAAACGGACGAAGACATTGCCGCCATAGCTGAATTGTGCCGCAAGGTGCGCGACGCGGCGGGCCGCGGCGGGCCGCGCATGCAGGTGACGGCCGCCGTGTCGCCCTTTGTGCCCAAGCCATTCACCCCGTTCCAGTGGGAGGCGCAGATATCTTCCGCAGAAATGAGCCGGAGAATCGACCTTCTGCGTGATCTCTTCAGAGGGCAGAAATGCCTGAAGCTGCGCTGGCATGAACCGGCCATGAGCCGGCTGGAAGGCATTTTATCCCGAGCGGATCGCCGCATGGCGGACGTGGTGGAAAAGGCCTTTCACAAGGGCGCCGTATTTTGCAGTTGGGCGGACAGCTTTGACCTTGCGCCCTGGATCGCGGCGCTTGAAGAATCCGGCCTTGACGCGGAAGCCTTCACAGGGCCGCGCACACCCGGCGCGCCGCTTGCCTGGAGCCATCTGGAGGCCGGCATTTCTGAAAATTTTTTGCTGCGGGAACGCGCCCGCGCTTTCAGGGAAAAAATTTCCGGGGATTGTCGCTACAACGTCTGCCGCCAGTGCGGTGCCTGCGACACTAAAGCAGGCCCCTCCCTTCTGCCGCGCGTCGGAACGAACGCGCACGCGAACCGTCTTGTTTTTCCCATACGCGATCAGAACGCCTACCTGCCCACTCGCGACGCCGAGGGGCGGCTGATCTGCCGCACGCGCGCCAACCGTCCGCCGCAAATCTCCGCCGCCCTGACCGTCAAGGCCGCAACCTACCGCATATGGCACAGCAAAACAGAGGGCAGCTCCTTTTTAAGCCAGCTGGAACTTCAGGCCGTTCTGGACCGAGCCCTACGTCGCGCGACCCTGCCGTCGGCTTTTTCCCAGGGTTTTCACCCGCTGCCGCTGCTTTCTTTCGGCCGCGCCCTGCCGGTCGGCGTACAAAGCCTTGCCGAATGGTTTGTTATCACGCTGCGCACGGCCCTTGCTCCCGAGACGGTGGCGCAACGCCTTTCCCCCGCGCTTCCTCCAGGCATAGACGTTATTCGCGTGGAAAAGTTTGTCAAAAGCCGCCGTACCGAACTCGCCCTCAAGGAAAAATTTTCACTCAGCCTGCACGCCTGTGAGGACGACAGCCCGGCCGAGCGGTGTTTTGAACAGTTTGCCGCGCTGGACGCCTTTGCCTATTTGCGCAAGACAAAAAACGGGCTGCGCTCAACAGACATACGACCGCTTCTCCACAGTTGGGAGAGCGCGCCGCCGGACACGGCGCAAAACCAGCAAACGCGGCGCGGCGGCACGACCGTGACATTTACGGCGGACTGGAGTACGGTGTATCTGTCGCCTTTGGCCTTTTGCCTTGCGATTCTTAAGCCCTTGGGACGGGAAGACGCATTGCGTTTGCGTTTGCGCCTCACCAAAACAGCGCAAATTTTCGCGGGCGCGGACATGCCCGCGCCGAACCTGTAACGCCATGTCATCAACCATCACCAATGCGTAGATATTCCACAGGGCTCTCGCTGACGAGCGCGCTTGCATGGACGACCTTGGCAACGCCCCTGCACCCCAACCTGAGTTGTGACGTCATGGCCAAAACGCTGATCACGCTGAAACAGGTTCAGAATTTTCTTCACTCGGAAAGGAGGTAAAATGGGTTCCTGTGTTCCGTTTTACGACGAAGCCTCATTTGCTGAACGTGTCAAAGCGTTGGCAAACGAAGAACTGCTGGAGATATGGGAAGAAACGCAGCGCATCGAACGCCTGCTCTCTTCAGATCTGCGCTTTGAAGTTAACTTCGCGCCGGACTATGAAAAAGCCATTGTGGATGAACTGCGCCTGCGCGCCTTCCGCGAACAAAACGCCGACCACAGATCCCCGAAGCCCGACAAACGCCACGCGGCAAACCCCGGCAAACAGACAGGCGTGTGACGCTCGCCAGAGTTCACCAAATTTCTTGACAACTTTTCCTGCCTTATCTAGCATTATCCCGCTGTCGCCATCGTCTATCCGGTTAGGACGACGGCCTCTCAAGCCGTTAAGACGGGTTCAAATCCCGTTGGCGACGCCAAAAAATTCAAGAAATTAGAGTAAAATCTAAGTCCTTTTTTGTTTGTGAGGTAAATCTGCCCCACACTATGCCCACAGATTTAAGAAAATATGGGGAGAGAACTCACATCTAGGCGTTTTCTGGAGAGTGTGGTCGTGTATCAACCAAGCATGACGGGTTATTTGTGGACGACACGCGCAGCGGACGATGTCGTACGGCAAATATCGTGATAAGCCATTAGGCCACGCCGTGCATGGCTATAGTTTTTAGTATTCCTTGTGCTTGTATGACAATTTTTTACAAGGAGATAAAAGTGTCAGAGCTTGAGTACAGCGATAGCCCTCCGAATGTATTGAGGGAAACCATAATCAGCATGGCGATCGAATCATGGCGATTTAGCAAAATGTTTGAGCGCTTGCTTACAAAAATGGACGCTGGTGAAAAAGGCAGATATATTAATCAATTTAGATGGTTTCTTAAAAAAATTGGTGAATCTCTGGATCAGGCAGGATTACGGCTTGTCAATGTCGAGGGCACGCTTTTTGAACCAGGCATCGCTGCAACACCCATGAATATAGAAGACTTTGATACCCATGATACATTGATGGTCGAGCAAATGCTTGAACCGATTATCATGGGTAAGGAAGGGTTGGTTAAGACGGGATCAGTTATTTTGCGGAAGGTGGAACAATGAAAAATTTTGTAGGAATAGACCTTGGTACAACAAACAGTGCAATTTGTTCGTATGACGGTTCAGAAACCAGAATTTGGAAAAGCCCTGAACAAAATGATGTAACGCCATCCGCAATTTATATCGACAAACGCAGCAAATATCTTGGTAAGCGGGCATACGATTCCGCCCCTCATTCACCTGATAGTGCTGCGACTCTATTCAAGCGACTTATGGGAACGAGTACACCGATCCTAATTAAAGCCTTGGATATTACCATGACTCCGGAAGAATGTTCCGCAGAAATCTTGAAAATACTGTATGGTTACCTTTCTGAGGAAATACGTAATGACCCTGATACTGGAACAGTTATAACTGTTCCGGCGGCTTTCAATCAAATGCAGAAGAACGCGACCATGCAGGCAGCCGACATGGCTGGTATTGGTAATGTGGCGCTCATGCAAGAGCCGGTCGCCGCTGTGATGAGTATTATGCGAACACGACATTCTGACGGCATGTTTCTTATTTATGACCTTGGGGGCGGCACACTGGATATTGCTATTGCAGAGAGCATAAGCGGCAGGGTCAATTTACTTGCTAATGGCGGAAAAGCCATGTGCGGTGGGCGGGATTTTGACAGGCTGCTTTTCGGCAATGTCGTTCATCCTTGGTTACTTGAACACTTTGAACTGCCTGAAGATTTTTCAATAAATCCGACATTCAAATTACTCAGAAGTTTGGGTGTCTGGGCTACTGAACGGGCGAAAATTGAACTGTCTGCAAGTGACAGTGCCCTGATAAGTCTTTCCGAAACTGAATTGCGAGGAGTGAAAGATCTTAAAAACGACGAAATATACATTGATATTCCCTTACAGCGTGACATATATGATAAATTGATTGCCGAAATGGTCAGTGAATCCGTAGAGGCTGCCCGTGAAACTATTACCAAGGCCGGCCTCACACCCCATGATTTGGAGCGTATTGTTTTTGTTGGAGGCCCAACGAATTACAAACCGTTACGCGATAAAGTCAGTTTTGAACTTGGAATATCCGGCAGTACGGACGTCAACCCCATGACGGCTGTAGCCGAAGGTGCCAGCCTGTTTGCTGAATCCATAGACTGGAGCTCACACAGTCATGCAAGAAAAAGTTCTCGTGGCTCAATTTCTTCTGGCGATTTGGCCCTTTCTTTTAATTATGTCGCTCGTACATCGAACAGGCGAGCCAAGATAGCGGTACAACTAACTGGAACGGGAGCCTCAGGTTCTGAATTTCAAATTGATAGTATTGACACAGGTTGGACCTCCGGGCGTCGTCCTCTGAAACATGGTGAGATTCTAGATGTATCTCTGGATAAACCTGGGGATAACACCTTTAAGGTATTTGTGTTTGATTCCAAGGGCAGCCCCATTACCTTGCCGCAGGACAAGATCACGATAACAAGAACAGCTGCCACCATTGACGCTATTCCTGCCTCACACTCTGTACTTGTTGAAGTGTTGGATAAGATTGGAGGCAAGCCGATAGCCGAGTATCTCGTTCGTTCCGGTGACGCACTGCCCAAAAAAGGCAAGGTGGCATTCAAGGCAGCAGAGTCATTGAAAGCTGGTGCGGTTGGATCCCTCAATTTCAATCTCCGAGAGGGTGAGATAGAAAATCCAGTTGATGATAATCGCTTCATAGGAACTTTGAAGATTTCAGGTTCAGACTTTGTCGATGGTGTAATTCCTGCCGGCGCCGTCCTTGAGTGTGAATACGAGATGCAAGATTCCGGCGCTATTGTTCTTGAGGTTTCGGTGCCATGTATAGGTGGCACTTTTAATTCAGCTAAAAATTTTTATTCTCGGCAAGAAGGGCAACGGGATTATGCCTCGGCATTGATTTCAACCTCGGTCATTGAAGAAGGTGAGCTCACACGCCATCGTGTTGATGAAATTTCCGAAAAGATTGATGACCCCAAATTGGAACAGGCACGTCAGAAACTTGAATCTGCTGTGGCTCTTGATCCGGAAAAACTTGAACCGGAAAAAACAAAAGAGGCTGAGGATAAAATCTATGAAGCGCGACGGCTCCTCGCTCAGGTCAGAAAGGAACACCAGAAAGAAATACGGCAAATTGATTTGGATCATGTGGTTGCGTTTTTTGATAAAGACATCAAGCAACACGCTCGTCCTTCTGAGGTTACAGCTTTTGAAAATCTGGTAAAAACCGCGCTACGTTCTATCAATAATAACGATCCGGATTTTGAGCATCACCTTGATGAACTCAGAGGGAAAAATTTTGACATTCTCTGGCGTCAAGACTGGTTTGTTGTTAAGCATTTCAAACAACTGTCAGGTTCGCCCCACCTGTTTGCCGACAAAAATCGCTTTGAAGAACTTGTCAAAACTGGAACCCAACTGATTCGAACCGATGATATTGACAAGCTACGTACTGTTGTAGCCCACCTTTCGATGATGCAACTTGGTAGAAGTTCATCTGAAAATGAAATACTGAGTGCTGTTAATATCCTCAGAGGATGATCTATGGTAAAGGATGTATGGTTGCCCAAAGGGCATAAACTGTCTGACGACTCAAAAATACAGGCGCTTTTGTTTTCTGACAACGACTGGCAGATTTTTACAACAGATGGTGCAAGTAACATCCTACTAATCTGTTTGGATTTGGCTCGTAAATGGTGCGATGCCGGATTGCTTGCATCCACCATGCTCGACGAACTTACCTTTGGCGCTTTATCTTTCAACACCCTGAGCAGCCACAAAAAATTTGCCCTTATGCCTGTGACGTCAGGAAAAACTCCCGACAGTAAGACCGATGCCGTTGCTTTTTCACTGGCCATGAAAGAGTCTAGGAAATTGGCGGCAGATGTCTCTTTTCATGACGCAATTTATACAGAGCAGTATTCCAGGTTGCTTCCGACTTATACCATAACGCCGAGCGCTGATGATGCGTTTGTTTTGGGGACTTGGTTGTCTGGAGGCGTGGAAATTTCAACTGATTCGTTCAGACGCTTGCGCAGTTTGACAGGCTATATTTCACCGGATGATTTGGAAAAAGTTATCACAGTGGCTGGGTTAAAACTCCCGACTGATGTCACACTTTTCAAACGAAAAATCGGGACATTATCAAAGCCAGCGAAAAAAGCATGTGTCACAAACCCTGCTGATCTTCCACGCAAATCACAAAAACAGGTGACAACAGACACGACCAAGGTATTTACCTTGCCGGGACGACCTCAACTGGAATTATTTTTTAACGAACACATCATTGATATCATCTTTCATGCTGAGAAATACCGTGCGTTAGGCATAGAATTTCCGTCCGCTATTATCCTGCACGGCCCTCCAGGTTGTGGAAAAACTTTTGCAGTGGAACGGATTATCGAGTTTATTGATTGGCCCAGTTATTCCATTTCGTCAAACACTATTGGCAGTCCGTATATTCATCACACCAGCAAAAAAATATCAGAAATTTTTAATCAGGCGATTGAGAACGCGCCATCTATTATCGTAATCGACGAAATGGAGTCGTTTTTATCGGACAGGGGAGCCGGAGGTCAACAGCATCATATTGAAGAAGTAGCGGAATTTCTCAGACGTATCCCCGAAGCTATTAACAACAACGTGCTAATTATCGCCATGACGAACATGATTGATACGATTGATCCTGCCATTTGCCGACGTGGGCGCTTTGATCATATTATTGAGGTAGGTATGCCTACAAGAGTTGAAGTTGCGTCTCTTCTTGCCTCACTTTTGAGTAGGCTGCCGAAAGCGGATACCTTGGATATGGACAGACTGCTTGATGCACTGACCGGAAAACCCTTATCAGATGCAGCTTTTGTTATCCGCGAGGCATCTAGGCTTACGGCCAAGGCAGGGAAATCACAGATTGATCAAGATAGTATCGAAATAGCTTTGGAAAGTCTTCCCAGAGACACAAAAATGGAGAGACGCATCGGATTCGCCGGAAACAGGTGAGCAGGGACAGTATGGGGCTTTTAGAAAATCCTTTTCATATTTTGACGGCGACCGTTCGTGACAATCGTCAAAAAATCATGGAATTGGCTGACGAGCGAAGTTTGTTGCTTGATCCCGATACATGTATGCAGGCCAGAGCAACGTTAACACACCCAAGACAACGGCTTGCCGCTGAAATGTCATGGTTACCAGGTATCAGCCCCAAGCAGGCTGATAAAATTATATCTCAGCTACACTCCATGCCAATAAGTCTATTTTCAGCAAAAATTCCTGTACAGATCGCGCACACAAACGTCCTCGCTTCTGCTTTGACACAATTGCCTGCCCTAGCCGCAGAAAATGTCGCTAAATGGATTATCGCAATCGCTGATGCTTTTGAATCAGTTGACCCTGAAGAATTACGCATGATGATCAACGAAGACCGCGTTGTTTCAGGTTTTCCAGAAGTGACTGAGTTGTCAGTAATTGAAGGGGAAATTCAGGAGCGTCGTCGTGACTATAAACAGGCGATCAGAGCGATTTTAGACAAGCTGACTTCTAGTGAGCTCGTTAAAGCTGTGACGATTACAGTGGAAACCGCAACAGAGGTAGGTGAGAAGCAAGGGCCAATATTAATTGATGACTTAGTTGATGCTTATGCCGTTGATGCGAATGAGTTTCTTTGCAAGGAGGAAGAAAACATCAAAACCATGCTTGATGAACTTAAATCTGCTGTTGAGATTGGAAATTCTGACGCGGCTCTAAATGCTATAATAGATCAGCTTACGGTTGTCATCAAAAATTGGGATTTCGTCGCGCAACCAATCCAGGTCAGTACTAAAAGTCGAGGACAAGGGCATGATGAAAGCCAGCGGATTGCAGCTATTATTCGCAATGTTGCTATTGATTTATGGAATAATCACCAAAAATTAGAATTATCTCAGCGCATAGCAGATATATTACAAGAGGTATTTGCTGAGGTTGTCACAGTTGCTGAACGTACCGCTGAAGATGCAAATGCGTTAGAAAAAATTGCAGAGAATAGAGAGAAAGGCAATCTTCTTGTACCTATTTATGCTCTCTGTGCAAATGCTATGGAGAGTGCACAAAAATATCCATCATCAGCGGATCAATCAGCCATAAATGTTATCAATAATGCGAGACAACTTATTGTTAATTTATCAAATATGACACAGTCACGAGATATTATATCAGAGGGGAATAATATCATATCTTCAACACTTCTTGATTGTGCTATTAAATTTGGAAATAGCACAAAAAAGTGGAGTAAATGCATTCAAATTATTAATGTTGCAGTAACATACGCTTCAGAACCTACACTCAGGATAAGAATTTTGGAGAATCTAGATATTGTTACAAATAATATAAGGTTGCAACCTAGTGCAATCAAAAATATTATTAATTTTTTGGCGAATCTCCTTTTGGCGAATCTCCCTTTCCTTGCAATTGTTGGTGCTATAATCTTGCTAAATATGATTTTTAGTAAATAGATAAAATGCCTATGCTTGATTGCCATATGCCAACAGAATTAATACTCATACGTAGTAAATGTATATATTTTTTTCAGATTCTATAGAATAATATTAAGTATATCTTTGGAGAATATTTTCATGGGTAACGATGATAGTGCATTAGGATTTTCTGGTATAACTTCTCTCACGTCAGATTTAAATGATACCAAACAAAATAACAGTAATTCTACTATACCATCTGCTAATATCACTGATGTCAATTGGAAACATATTTTATGCAGTTTAGTTGTATTCTATATTCCTTTTTTTATAGTTTTTATTGTAGCTTTTATAAATAACAAAGAGACAACATTATACAACAAAAATACAGCACAGAGTGAACAATACCACGCGGATAGAAATGATAAAAATACAGTTTTACATAATAAAAGTTCTGCTAACAAAAAGAGTCATGTAAATACTATACAAAAGAAGAAAACACCACAGAAGGAAACACCGCGAAATAACATAACGGCTGCTCCCACTGCTGTTACAACTTATGAAATACCACCTGTCGGCAGTGGTAAAATCCTGTCCTCTCAACAGATACGCTGGTGCGTTCGTGAAAAAATTCGTGTTGAAGCTATAAAACCGCGTGTGGATAGCTATAGTGAGAAATCAGTTAATTATTTTAATGTATTAGTAGAAAATTATAATAGCAGATGTAGCAGTTTTAAATACCGCAGTAATAATTTAAATCTTGCCAGAAATGATGTTGAGCGTGAGAAGCAAAAAATAGTTGAAGAAGCAGTGCGTGATATACTTAAGCAGTAAGATGGCTTTGGAGGGTCTGTCCGAAGTCACAAAATTAGAAAGGCGCATCTGATTATTCGCCGGAAACTGATGAGCAGGAATAGTATGGATATTTTAGAAAATCCTTTTCATATTTTGACAGCGACCATTTGTGATAAGCGTCAAAAAATCATGGAATTAACTGACGAGCGCAGTCTGCTACTTGATCCTGACATGTATGTGGGCTAAAGCAACACTGCCACACCCCCGACAGCGACTTGCCGCCGAAATGTCATGGTTACTTGGTATCAGCCCTAAACGTGCTGATAAAATTATATCTCTGCAATCGTCGCTACCGACCAGTCTATTTTCTACAAATGATCCTTGCCCCAATAGCGCACACAAATGTTCTTGCTTCCTGCTTTGACGCGTTTGACTGTTCTACCCGCAGAAAATGTCGCTAAATGGATTATTGCAATCGCTAATGCGTTTGAAGCCGTTGAGTCTGTTTCTTACATATCTCGGTTATAACCTAAGAACAGTTGACGGGCAATATGGTCGTCGAACGGCTACTGCGGTGAAGGCCATTTCAGCGTAATATGATTCTTTATCAAGACGGGGAAATCAGCACTATCTTATTCTCCTCTTGAGAGCAGCCGTAGGTCGCCGCTAACGCGGACACTGGGCCGCGAGTAACTCTCGATAAAGGAACGTCACCGCATTCTCATCACCCCGGCTCCGCGCCCTTACCCCTCTACTTGTCGCTCAACTTCTGCGGCAAGCGTCAGGCATGCCAGAACAAGAGCAAATAAAATTTCACCAAACACACAACGGTGTTATGGACGCGTCATCCGGCCTCCATTGAACGAACAACATTACAATAATTGTAAACAGCGATGCTCTCAACATCTATGTGCTTACAAATGTATACGGGCCGGCCAAGAGTCAGCATGTCTTTATAGTTAACCATCGGCTGCAAATGTATATCCGACGTAAGCATATTTGTCGTTGCCCTGTATTGCGGCACAGGCGCGCTTGCGCATGCAGGATGCTCAGGCTACACTATCACAATGCAATCAAATCCGCAGGAAGTGGCAGCGCATGCGTCTGTGCAGGCAGAGACCCGCAAACAGGGCCGGCTCCTGCATGTCAGCGTGTGCGGTCTGTGGCGTATGGGAGACAGTTTGCCGGCAGAGGCGCATTTTGTTCTGCAATGCCTTACGGATGCGCGTGTGCGAGAGCTGAGTCTGAACGCGGACGACTTGCATCACTGGGACACGAGCCTGCTCGTATTTCTTGTGCGCGTCATCAGAACAGCGCGTAAGCGCGGTCTCACCGTGAGTCTCAATTTGCCAGAAGGTCTCACTCGGCTTTTGTCTTTGGCCTTGTCCGCTCCTGCGGGGGCGGACGTCGTCAGGCGGCAAACAGACGAGACGTTTTTATCAACTCTTGGGGGGCGGGCTTTGGCCCTTCTGCCCGATATTGCCGATTTTTTCTATTTTTTGGGAGAAATCGTCGCTTCATTTCAGCGTCTTATCCTCGGGCAGTCGCATATGAGACTGCAGGATCTTATGGCAATCGTGTACGAATGTGGTGTGCGGGCGCTGCCTATTATTTCGCTCACAAGTCTGCTCTTTGGTCTGATTCTGGCTTTTGTTGGGTGGGTGCAGTTAACACAGTTCGGCGCGCAAGTCTATGTTGCAGGACTTGTTGGCATAGGCATGTTGCGCATTATGGGCGCCATGATGGTCGGTGTGGTCATGTCCGGACGGGTTGGAGCGGCCTATGCTGCCCTGACAGGCACGATGCGGGTAAATGAAGAAGTGGACGCTCTCTCCGCAGCCGGCATTTATCCTGTGGATTTTCTGGTTTTGCCGCGTGTGCTCGCCTTGACTGCCATGACGCCGTTGCTGACGCTGTATGCCGACATCATGGGCATAGCCGGCGGCTATTTGGTGGGCGTTACGATGATGGGGCTGAACCCGTATGAATATCTCAACGCCACTGTTCAGATGACGCCTTTCAGGCATGTGCTTGTCGGCCTTGTTTACGGAACGTTTTTTGGCGTTATCATCGCGCTGTCCGGCTGTTTTCACGGCATGCGCTGCGGGCGTAGCGCCGGAGCTGTGGGCCTTGCCGTGACAACGGCGGTTGTGCATGCTCTTGTAGGGATTATTTTAGCTACGGCCGTGATAACTGTTGTCTGCACCGTGCTGGGGGTGTAAGTGGGCATGCTTCAGCAAGAGTGCGAAGTCAGGATATGTGCGCGCGACCTGCAGGTGGGGTTTGACGGCCGCGTGCTCATGCGCCATGTCAGCTTTGACGTGCGCGCAGGAGAAATTTTTTGTATTATGGGAGTGTCAGGATCGGGCAAAAGCTCATTGTTGCGCGTGCTCATGGGCTTGAAAGCGCCACAGGCGGGACGGATTTTTTACGGGGATACGGATTTCTGGGGGGGAGACCAAGAGGCGCGGCGCAACGTCATGCGCCACGCGGGCGTGCTTTTTCAGGGCGGCGCGTTATGGAGTTCAATGACACTGGCGGAAAATGTGGGACTTTTGCTGCAACAGTATACGGATATGGAGGAACAGGAAATCCGTGAGCATGCCTTGTTGAAGCTGGCGTTGGCGGGTCTCGCCGGCTTTGAGGATTATTATCCCTCAGAAATCAGCGGCGGCATGCGCAAACGGGCCGGGCTGGCGCGGGCATTGGCTTTGGATCCGCGGATTCTTTTTCTGGATGAGCCTTCTGCAGGGTTGGATCCTGTGAGCGGGCGTATGCTGGATGATTTGATTTTGGAGCTGCGTGAAACGTTGAACACAAGTTTTGTGATTGTTTCGCATGAATTGCAGAGTATTTTTGCCATTGCCGACAACAGTGTCTATCTGGACGTGCAAAGCCGTTCAGTAACCGCCGTCGGCAGGCCAGCTGATCTTGCGCGTGATCCTGAAACGGAAGTCAACGCCCGACGTTTTCTGACACGGGGAAAAGTATGAATGCACAGCGGTATAAAACGGCTGTAGGCGCTTTTGTGCTGGGAGGCCTTGTCCTTTTTGTCGCGGGTCTGCTTTTGCTCAGCACAAGACGTTTTTTCAGCGATGACACGGAATATGTGCTCTATTTTGATGGTTCGGTGAGTGGGCTTTCCATCGGCGCGCCGGTTGTTTTTCGCGGCGTGCCCATGGGCAGCGTCACGCATATCAATCTTGTGGCTGATGAGCAGGAGCAGAATGTAGCCATACCTGTGTTTATTCGCATTGATGAAAAAACCATTATGCGCAACGACAGTGTGGCCGGCGTTACAGAAAATTTTGAGCAGGAAATGGTACGCCAAATGGTGGACCGTGGCATGCGCGCGCGCTTGCAATTGCAGAGCTTTGTTACCGGCAAGTATTGCATTGAGCTGGATTTTCATCCGGAAACCACGCCCTTGTATCGTTCTGCCACTCCTGAACTGGAAATTCCTACTGTGCCTTCGCCCATTGACGCTCTGCAGCGCGCGCTGGCAAGGGTACCGCTTGAGCAGATACTGCATTCTCTGGATGTTGTTCTGAGCGATCTTGTTCTGGCCTTGTCTGACGGAAAACTTAAGCAGGGGATAGCCGCCTTTGCCGACACGTTTACGCAGACGCAAAAACTTTTGCAAAACGGCGAGATGATCAAAACTGCAAACGACGCTCTGACGCAGATTAATGGTGTTGCCCGCGTTGTGCGCGAACAAACGCCCGAAGCCATGAAAGCCTTTCGCGAAGCTATGCTCGCTCTGGCTGAGGCGGTCGCACAACTGCGTCACGTTGCTGATTCGGCGGAAGATCTTGTACGGCGAGATTCGCCGACGGTGCATGACCTGCGTCGTCTGTTGCAGGAAGGGACATCCGCAGCACGCTCTCTGCGCAATTTGGCCGACATGCTGGAACACAACCCCGAAGTCTTGGTGCGGGGCAGAAAGCCTTGAATGACGAGATGATAAGATTTTAAAAACAGATAGTTATAGTTTGCCGTGATGGATTGCGAAAAAGGAGCATGTTAATGGCGCGCCGGACGTTATTTTTGCTTGTTATGCTGCTTGCCGCGTGCAGCCGCAGCACGCCTGTGGCGTACTATCTGCTGGAGGGTTCCGTGACCCCCGTAAAAGCCGACAGTCTGCCGGCGAAGAGTCTGCGCGTTGCCCATGTTGTCGTGCCGGAATATCTGGATCGTAACGGCATTGTGTATCGCGTTGCCGGGGAAACGCGACTTATTGTAGCGCAGTTCGATGTCTGGGCTGAACCACTGGGTCAGGGCGTGCGTCGCGTTGTACGGGAAGAACTTGCCCCGCGTCTTTTTGCCGACGGCATTACCGTGACGGCCGCAGGGGATGAAGGCGGCGATATGGTTCTTTTTCTGGACGTGCAGCGCCTTGACGGCACATTGGCCGGTAAGGCGCATATAGAAACGCGCTGGACGTTGAAAAACAAACATGATGAAATTCTTGGTCAAGGAGTGTATGCAGATGAGGAAACAACGCGCGGCAATGCTTATGATGATTTCGTCCGGGCACAGAGCGCGCTGGTATGTCGTATGGCCGAACATTTAGCCGGGCTTGTGTCGTCGATATCGGTGAAGGAGAAGTAAAGGAGCATACAACGCGCGGACGAGCCATGTTAACCTCGACAGAAGAATTTTTGGGCGAGAATCCCTTGGGGCGGCAGAGGTCAGTGCCTAATTATTGAGTATTATTTTTAAGCTGACTACCCTTGATCTCACGCTTTCTCCATTCAAAAGGCTTGGCAGTCTCCGTTGTAAGCGGGATGAATCGTTCCATGTGAACGGCAAGTTCTTCCGTGCCCTCAAGCTCTTCTTGCGCAAAGACTTTCCGGGATAAAATAACCCTGACTCAATAAAATCACCCTTGCCAGCGCATGACTGCAGCTCAACTGCGCCGGATGGTGTTGTCCGACGCGCTGCAAATTCTTCAATGCGTAAAACGGGTTTGCATCCAAAGGAATCAACCGAGAAACTTTACTTATCCTACCCTCCTGTCCGAGCAGGAATATCATATAATTGAAATTTCCAGCAATTAGATACTAGAAAATGCCGCCTAATCCATGCCCTGAATCGGTTGAACCTTGATTTTCACGACGCTTGCCGTTTGTCTATCGTCAAGCGAACCTCGCTTGACATACTGGCTTGACATACTTTGTTTGATTATATATTAGTTTATCCAAAATATTGTGATAAGAAACGGAAAACGGTGAAAAACCGTTGCGGACGCGCCACTGTAACCGGCGAAATACCAGCCAAAACCACTGCTTGCAGCATATAGCGGGCAGGTGGGGTATTTCAGGCCGGAAGTCAGGAGACGACCTGTCACAATCGCCGCGATTGACGCGGCAAGGCAGTGCTGTCTCGCGTAAAGGCAACGCCCGTACAAATCTGGATACGTTATGTACCCAAGCTCTGGACGCACGTGAAATAAACTGCCCTTTCAACACCTTTTTGAAAGGAGCATCCCATGCAGACCCACATCATTGGATTTCCCTCCATCGGGAAACAGCGGGAACTGAAACAATCTCTTGAATCCTTCTGGAAAGGCAACCTTTCCACCGAATCCCTTTTTGAAACCTGCATTGAATTGAAAAAACGCCATTGGTGTATTCAAAAAGAGGCCGGTCTTGATTATGTGACAACAGGGGACTTTTCACTGTATGACCGCATGTTGGATATGACCTGCATGCTCGGCGCCGTGCCGCCGCGCTTTACGCCTTGCCGCGGTGACTCGCCGATAGACATGTATTTCAGCCTCGCGCGTGGTGATGTGAAGCGCAACATAGCCGCATTGGAAATGACGAAATGGTTTGACACCAACTATCATTACCTTGTCTCGGAGATTGACGCCAATGGGCCTTGGCTGACCGACAAACATCCTGTTATCGAAGATACAAGGCTTGCCAAAAAACTTGGCTTCTCTCCAAAACCTGCCCTCATAGGGCCGTTTACATGGATAACTCTGGCAAAGGCCCAGAGCGGTGCTCTCAAGTGGTCACGGCTCAATGCCATTATTACCGTCTATGCGGAAGTTCTCGCGGCTCTTGCCCTTCTTTGCGACTCCATCCAGATTGAAGAGCCGGTATTGTGCACGGAACTTTTACCCGACGAAGCCATAAAGCGGTTCCATGACGCCTATGCCGCATTGAACGCGGCATGCGACGATAAGCTCATGCTGACAACATATTTCGGGCCGCTTTCGCGCAATCTGGATTTGGCGGCGGCCTCCGGCTGCGCCAGCTTGCATGTGGACCTGGTACGCGGCAAAGGCCAGCTTGAGGCTGTTCTGGCAGCAATCCCGGACGGCATGGCATTATCGCTTGGTGTTGTTGATGGGCGAAATATCTGGAAAACCGTCTACTCCAAAGCTGTTCCCATTATTGAACGGGCTGTTTCCGCTCTTGGCAAAGAGCGCGTTCTGCTCGGGTCAAGCTGCTCACTGCTCCATTGTCCGGTGGATGTAGAAGAAGAGACTGCTCTGCCGGAGCACATCAAAAACCACATGGCCTTCGCCGTGCAAAAGTGCGCAGAACTGTCTGCCCTACGCGAAATTGCAGAACAAGGGAACAGCATTGCTCTGGAAGAAAACACCGCCGCTTTGCAAGCGGCGGCGGCACATCCTGACAGCCATATCGAAGCCGTGAGGAAACGGGCTTCTTCTGTCACATCTTCCATGCTTTCCCGCCAATCGGCATATTCGGAACAGCACACTGCGCAAACGTGGCTCAACCTGCCCCCGCTTCCCACTACAACCATCGGCTCTTTCCCCCAGACACCAGATATCCGCAAGACACGTCTGGCCTATAGACGGGGCAACATGTCGGAAACGGACTATCTCGCCGCCATCAAACGGGAAATCAAGGATTGCATCGACAAACAGGAAAAACTCGGCCTGGATGTTCTTGTGCATGGCGAAGCCGAGCGTAACGACATGGTGGAATATTTCGGCCAGCAGCTTGGCGGCTTTTGCTTTACGCAGAACGGCTGGGTGCAGAGTTACGGCAGTCGGTGCGTAAAGCCCCCCGTTATATACGGCGATGTGTATCGCAAGAATCCAATGACTGTGGACTGGATAGTTTACGCACAGTCCCTCACGCAGAAACCGGTCAAAGGAATGCTGACCGGGCCTGTAACGATTCTTTGCTGGAGTTTCGTGCGCGACGACATGGAGCGGAGCGAGGTGTGCAAACAAATTGCCCTTGCCATCCGGGACGAGGTTCAGGACTTGGAAAAAGCTGGCATCCGCATCATCCAGATTGACGAAGCGGCTCTACGCGAAGGCATGCCCCTAACCGCCGCCGAAGCGGAAATCTATCTGCAATGGGCGGTGGATGCGTTCCGACTTGCATCTTCGGGAGTGGAGGACAGTACGCAGATACACACGCATATGTGCTACAGCGAATTTAATGCCATCCTGCCTTGGATTGCCAAAATGGATGCGGACGTTATCAGCATTGAGTCCAGCCGCAGCGGCATGGAACTTTTGGACGCTTTTACCGAGTTTCATTACCAAGGGGAAGTCGGGCCGGGAGTATATGACATTCATAGCCCGCGTATTCCTACCGTGGAAGAAATGACGGAACTCTTGCGCAGAGCCTTGCGGCACATCCCCAAAGAACAGTTATGGGTAAACCCTGACTGCGGCCTCAAAACACGACGGTGGGATGAAGCCTATCCGGCCTTGAAAAACATGGTCGCTGCCGCGTTACGTGTGCGCGAAACTCTGAATAAATAAGACTCTAGCCCATCAGAAGGATTTCTGATGGGCTAGAGTAATTTTAGAAAACAGTCAATTAAGTCGATATAACATCGAAAAATCATTGGTGTTTTGTATCGACGAGGTGCTGCTCGCTCTAGAGCCATGTTTATTATATCCCGACAGGCGCACAGGGCGGCCTTGCTCATGGATGCCTTCTTACTGGAATCCACACGGGACAACTTGCCATGGATGATGCAAAAAACAGACGACATATCAGTGTATTCGCGCTTGTCACCGCCCTGTGCCTGATGGGCGATTCCATGCTCTACACTGTGCTGCCCGTGTATTTTCAACAGGCCGGTCTGACTTCGTTGTGGGAAGTGGGGGTCGTTCTCTCGGTTAACCGCCTGGTGCGACTTCCCCTCAACCCTTTTATCGGACGCCTGTATTCCCGTATCAGTGAACGCACGGGTGTCTGCATCGCGGTGCTGCTCGGCATACTGACTACCCTTTCTTACGGCTTCCTGCAAGGCCTTGTCTGGTGGGTGTTGGCCCGTTGCGTCTGGGGTCTTGCCTGGTCCTTGCTGCGCATCGGATCCCTGTTCTGTATTCTGAAAATCTCCACGCCGACGACACGAGGCCTGTACAACGGTCTGTACAACGGCTTGTACCGCTTGGGGAGCCTCGTCGGCATGCTCGGAGGAGGAGTGCTGGCGGACATGGTCGACCTGCGATTCTGCGCCGTAGTGTTCAGTCTGGGCACGGCCTGCGCGCTGCCTGCGCTGCTCGCCATTTCGCGGACGGAAGGAGGAGTTGAAGCCATGCCGGAGGACACCGGCGTGCTGGCAGGGCTTCGTCTGGCGGCGAGCGCACGGAACACGCTGCTGACCGTGCTGTGCGGAGCGGCGGTAACCCTGGTGCTGCAAGGAGTGGTCGCCTCCACCCTGAGCCGCCTCATCGCCGTGCACACGGACGGCGGCGTTTGCATTGCCGGGTTTATGCTCGGCGCGGCCACGCTGGCCGGCATGTTGCAGGCCCTGCGCTGGGGCTGTGAACCCTGGCTCGCACCCCTGACAGGAAAACTCGCCGACACCCGTTACGGATGGCAGCTTCTTTTCCTATACGCCTTCGGGTGCGGAGCGATCATTTTCGCCCTGTTGGCCCTGCCCCTGCCCTTGCCCCTCTGGTTCGCATGCCTGCTTGGCATGCAGGCCACGGCCACGGCATTGACCACCCTGGCGGACACAGGCGCTGCGAATGCGTCCGCAGAGACGGGGGGGCGTTCATTGCTCATGGCCTATGCCCTGCTGACGGATATGGGCGCGGCCTTTGGCCCTCTGCTGGCATACAGCCTGAACGCTCTGTTCGGCATCAACACGGTGTACGCACTGTGCGCGGGCTTGTTCGTCACCCTGTTCGTGCTCTGGAAACCCTTTGCCGGGAGATGACGCATCTGCGCGGCGCCGCAGTTCGGCAAGCAGCCCGACGGGAATGCTCAAACCTGCGCGCAATCTGGCGCGGCGCTCCTGTTGTCGCCGCATTCCCGGCAGACGCGTATTTTCCTGACTCAAAACATCGTTGCACAACGCCTCTACCCGTGACAGAAACGCAGGGTTGAAGGGCTTCGGATCAATCAGCAAAAAGAACTGCCCCAAATTGGGCGGCGGCCCATGCGCGTCAAAAAGTGAACTGGCCTCGGACGCGTGGCTCGACCCGGTGAGCGTTGCGGCCAGCATTTCCACCATCATGGCCAAAGCCACGCCCTTGGCCCCGCCCAACGGCGTCATAGTGCCCGCAAGGGCCGCATCCGGGTCTGTGGTCTCACGGCCATCGACGTCCAACGCCCACCCGGGAGGCAGCTTTTCTCCGTGCTGTCTGGCAAGCATGACTTTGCCGCGCGCGACAACGCTTAAAGAAAGATCAATGACGACAGGCTCCCCGCAATCACGCGGACACCCGAAGGCCAGCGGGTTCGTGCCGAAAACGCGCCTTCTCCCTCCCCACGGGGCCATGGCGGCGGGCGTGTTGGCAAAAGCCAGACCAATCAGTCCGTGAGCGGCTATCTTTGCCACAAAATGCCCCAGAACGCCGCAGTGGTGCGAGCGTCTGACACCCAGCGAACAGATGCCCTGCTCCGCTACGCGCGCAAACGCCGCATCCAGACCGGCGTTTATGGCCGGAAAAGCAAAGCCGTTGCATGCGTCAACCAGCACAACGCCAGGGGCCGGGTTTGTCGTCACAGGAACAGCGTTCGCGCGCACTTTGCCGGACATTGCCTGATCGGCGTAAAAAGGCAGACGGGAAAGGCCGTGTGAAGATATGCCGTCAAGCTCGGCATCAAGCAGGGCTTCCACCACAGTCTCCGCGACAGAAGCGGGAATGCCTGCGGCGGCAAAGGCCGCAAGACAGAGAGAGCGCAATTCCCCAACCGCAAGCGACGTGTTCACCCTCCGTGCTCCTTGTCTTAGAACAGCAGCCCTTCCGGGGTCGGAACATTCAGCAGTTTGGCAAAACCGGCCCAGACGACAGTACACATGATCACCGTCAACAGGCAGGCCGCCCTGAATGCCGAAGTCTGCGAGTCATTGAGCAGCATGGCCGATCCGAAGAGGAAAACAGCGCTCACCGCATAAAATCCCAAAATGGGAATGAGCACCACATAGGCGACGGAGACCGCGGCGATGAGCACCACACGACGGTACGCCACAGGCTCTCCGTCGTTCTGCGGCGCACAGCCCGCGCTCTTGCGCCTTTGATTCAGACCGTGGAACAGCACATATCCCCCCACAAGAGTGATAAAACACAGAATAAGCAGCGGATAGCTTTTGCCCACGCCTTCCAGTTCGCCCAGTTGCGTGTAAAAAGCGGCCGCGACTGCCAGGGAGAAAGTCCCGGCGGCCACATTGGCACCGCCGGAAACCCGCGCGCCGGCAGCGCCGGTGTCCTGCCCTTCGGCTGCGGCGCGTTTGCGCTTCCAGTCCAGCAAAAAGGGCGTCGCCAGTGAAAACAGGGTAAAGCCGATGAGCGACAGGGCGATGGGGCTTTCCAGAAACACCTGGATGACCGAGCCGCCGGAAGCCTTGGAAAGACCGACGCATCTGCCGAAATTTTCCTCAATCATAGGGCCGAGAATGATGCCCAGAGCCATGGCGCCGTTGTCCAGCTTGACCCTGTTGCAGAAGTAGCCCAGCAGGCCGAAAATCAGGACAATCCAGATATCCAGCATGCTGTTGCGTATGGCGTAGGATCCGATGACGGAGAGCATCACGATGCCGATGGCGACGAAGGTCAGGCGTATGCTGAGCAGGCGCACAAGCAGTTTGATGAGCAGCAGGCCTATGGGAATCATGAGCAGATTGACGACGAACTGCGACATAATGAACGTGTAGGCCAGATCGCCAGTAACCGTGAACACCTTGAAGCCGGGCTGTATACCCTTGGCAAGCAGCGCGCCCAGAATGACGGCGGCCACCGCGCTGCCTGGAATGCCCAGCGTGAGCATGGGAATGAGCGAACCGCCGATAACGGCGTTGTTCGAGCTCTCGCTGGAAGCCACCCCTTCGATGACGCCCGTTCCGAAACGGTCCGGATTCCTGTCCCAGCGTTTGGTTTCATTATAGGCGATAATCGCGGCTATTTCGCCGCCCGCTCCGGGCAACATGCCGACCAGTGTGCCGATGACGGAAGAACGGAGAAGCACCACCTTGCATTTGCCGGCGAGCTCGCGCACGACCTGGCCGAACGCGCCCTTGTTTGGGTTATACGTTGCGATAAAGGGCTTGTAGCTCCCTATCAGGTAAAGTACCTGTGAAAAGGAAAAGAGGCCGATCATGGCGGGTATTACCTCCACACCCTGGATCAGCGGATAATACTCAAACGTGAAACGCGGCAACGCCGCGTGGGGGTCAAGCCCCACCGTGGCCACCAGCATACCTATGGCGCCCGCCACAAGGCCCTTGAGCATATTGCCCGAAGACATGACGGCAATGCTGGACAGGCCGAACAGACACAGCCAGAAAGATTCCGGCCCCCCGAACTTGAGAGCGAAACGGGCCAGCGGCGCGGCCAAACACAACAGAAAGACGTTGCCGACAGTGCCGCCGAAAGAGGAAGACAGCAACGACGTGATCAGCGCCTTGTCCGCTTTGCCGGACTGACACATGGGCCAGCCGTCAAAGGTGGTGGCGACGGAAGAGGGCGTGCCGGGCGTGCAGATGAGACAGGCCGAATTGGAGCCGCCGTAAATGGCGCCGGCGTAGATGGCCCCCAGCATGATCAGGCCGCTTGTCGCGTCCATGGCGAAGGTGACGGGCACCATGAGCGCGACGCCCATGGTGGCGGTCAGGCCAGGCAAAGCACCTATGGTGATTCCTCCGGCAAGACCTGCTACCATCAGAAAAATATTCAGCGGATCGCAAAGATTCGCGAGGGCAGGCAGGATAAATTCATTCATCAGTGGTCCGGCAGGAAAAAGTATGGATGAGAAAGGAAAATCGGCCGAGCGCTGCCGTCCGGGTGCGCGTTCCCGGACGACAGCGCCTGCCGCGCTTTCGCGTTATTTTTTTGCGAACACGGCCTTGATGTTCGCGTCCAGCGACTGCATGTGCCTGAGCAATGCCTCGCCGTCCAGATATTCTGCCGGCTGCCCGGCTATTTTCATGTCTTTGAGATAATCGGGGTTCGTGCATATTTTTTTGAACACGTCGCGCAAAAAGGCAAGGTGCCCGGCGGGAATGCCGCTGGGCACCACAAAGGCACGGCGTATGTCGGACACGATGTCAAAACCCTCGTCCCGCAACGTGGGCACGTCAGGCAGAAAGTCGTTGCGCTTTTCACCGGCAAGGGCAAGCACATGTACTTCTTCAAGGCTGCGCATAACGTCGTTCAGATTGCCGAACAATACGTCAACCTCTCCGCCGAGCAGGGCCACACTCTGGTCTGCGGCGCCCTTGTAGAACACTTCCGTGACAGGAAAGCCGACCTTCTTTTGCACGTCGAGATACATCAGATGGTGCCCGCTGTTCGGGCCGACAAGCCCGACCTTGAGCTTGCCGGGATTGGCCTTTGCGTAATCAAACACTTCCTTGACGCTTTTCAGGGCGCTGTCCTTGCGCACCACAACACACTGCGGGTCATTGACCACCTGGCAGATGTAATCAAAATCAGCCAGTTTGAACTGCGCGTTTTGCGTGACGGCCTGGATGATCAGATGCGGAATGTTGATGCCGCCGATGGTATAACCGTCTTTTTTCGCCATGGCGATTTCGCCGAAACCGATAGCGCCGCCGGCGCCGGGCTTGTAGACAAAGGTCCACTGTTGCGGGACGAGTTTATCCCAGTATTTCTGCATGATGCGGGCCTGCACGTCGCTTGATCCGCCGGCACTGAAGGCGATGATCATGTTGACGGGCTTGTCGGGATATTCGGCATAGGCCGCGCCGTTCGTCAAAGACAGCACCAAGGCAACCGCCAGGGCAGCTGTTGTAAAAAAACGCGTTTTCATGGAACCTCCGACTAATGTAATAGGTTAAAACTCATACAGAGGCTTTAGGGATTGCGACAACCGCAAGCGAACCTCATAAGACCCGTGCCGAGCATTCAATCTGCGTGACACACTTCTTGTCTGCTTGGTAAGAGTTCATTTGATTTCCACATATCTGCCGCGTAAGGCGTGCCGCTCTGATTTTTACAGATATTTTTCAACTGCCTCGGATTGTTGAAAGAGATGGCCGCAAAATTTGATCCCCGCACCGCCGCCTCTCCTAAACAATGCCAACGGGGACGTCGCGACCGTCGGCTGATTTTACGCTCTCTCTATATAATACCATAAATACAATCATATTTGTAGATTTATATTAGGCTTTCTGCAAAACTTTGTCAATCAGAATCTATAATCCTTTTTTATACTATATTTATTTCTATATGAAAAACCAGAAAATTTAAAAGCCATCGAATGGGCCGTTTGTTTATTTGTTGTATTTTTGGTCATCAACAATTTGCCAACCTGGTTTCTTCTGAACATATTCACCACCTTCTACAATAAACTTTCCGTTTCGACTACAGCGAGCAACTGTGCCCATTATATCATATTGTTTGTCTCCCAAATAAATACGAATATTTTTATCTGGGTTCGGAGCCTCTTTTAAATCGGCGGCGCCAGCAACGGGCTTGCAAAAACCGCGGTACTTACCAACAACAATGCCAAACACATTATCAAATTTTTCATAATTATTTCTTTTTAGTCATATGTAATTATGTGAGTAGTTTGGAAATCTTTACATTGTAACGGTTTCCCTGTCTTATCACTAAACACCTGAATATCATTGTTGGTTTTGAAAAAGTCATAACCACCAAAACCGGGATCTCCTCCCTCATCAAAGGCAATTTTTTCAATAGTCCACTCATTATCAATACAACGCAATGCATTTACGGCAAAATGTTCAATCTTTTGAGATTGTTTTTTTACAGTTATAGGGATCCACTTAATCCAGTC
Source organism: Desulfovibrio sp. (assembly GCA_031260725.1). Lineage (GTDB taxonomy): Bacteria > Desulfobacterota > Desulfovibrionia > Desulfovibrionales > Desulfovibrionaceae > Desulfovibrio. The sequence continues at coordinate 28,959 of JAISKZ010000053.1, forward strand.
TGCGCTGTCAACTATTTCAGAATCCCTTGTGAGTTTAATCTGTTCTCCTTCATCAAGAACGTAGCCAGTAGATTTTGGCGAAGCATGACTACAAATTGGTGACATCAGAAACAGTGCCAGGACACAAATCCAAAATAATGTGAATTTCACGATAATAGTCCTTTCATTCTAGATCTTAGAAATGTTTTCCACCGTTGACATAATCTTCACAGCGCATTCTTTCTCCCCCGAGCCTTAATGTACTTGTAAGAGGAAGACCAATAGTGTGGTTATAAGACTGCCATGGGTTACCTACCCACGGATGTCCCCACGCTGGACTACCGGAGGGAAGATCTCCTCCAACTTCCCACCCGGGGTTTTCCTCAATATATTCGCCCGAGTCGTTCTTGTGAAAGTATATTTTAGGTTTACATTCCACAAATTGTACGTTTTGTATTACAAATGGACGTGGGTCGATCCATTCTCCAGAAACGTGTATCGTCGGTCCTGCAAAAACCGCGGTACTTACCATTAAAAACGCTAAGCACAACATCAAACTTTTCACGATAATATTCTCCTTTTATATCGCCAAAGATATTAACCACCAAATACCTGATATTATAACACACCAGAACCACAATAATTTTGCGTCATCTTTTTTTAATAAATACAGCGTAGTGAAGAAAATGAATGGAGGAACAAGCATCATCATAATTTTTTAATACTCTCCTTTTATAATTGTTTTAATGCTGTATTTATTTCTATATATAAATACAGATTATTCAATCATAAAATGTATCGCCACTTCCCTCGATCATCATCCCAATTCCACCACAATGAGCAGTTCTATCTTTGATTCTTACTGTTGCTATATTATTAATAAAAACATCAGGACTACCAGCAGCGGTTCTATATGTATTTGGTCCACAACAAGCGGCATGTCTGCCCGGGTCACCGACTCTGATCGCTGGTTTATTATTTATAAATGTATCGCCTGAACCAGCTATTGTAGGCCCAGAACAGGTATGACAACAATCTTTTCTTCCATGACAATCAACAGGAACAAAAGCTCGATCGCCTTGTCTTGTAGCTGCTAAAGGCATATTATTAATTCACTCCATTTAATTTTTCGCATAAAACATCATCATTTGTGAGAGAATAAAATATATTTTTTATTTTAAATTTCATTATAGATCTCATACAATTGTCACATGGTTTTGCTAATCTTAAATTATTCGATCTGTTTAATCTAACAATCA
>JAISKZ010000040.1 GCA_031260725.1 Desulfovibrio sp.
GCCACGATCTGGTATTGTTTGACCATGCCCCCCACTGAAGCCACTTCCGCCACGCCCGGCACGGCGCTCAGTTCGAATTTGAGCAGCCAGTCCTGAATGGAGCGCAGTTCAGAGATATCGTGTCTGCCGCTTCTGTCGACAAGAGCGTATTCAAAAATCCACCCCACGCCAGTGGCGTCCGGGCCAAGGGCAGGGCTGACCCCTGCCGGAAGCCTGCCCTGCGTCTGATTCAGATATTCCAATACCCTGCTGCGCGCCCAGTACAGATCTGTTCCGTCTTCAAATATGACGTACACGAAAGAGTCGCCGAAGGACGAATAGCCGCGCACGCTTTTTGCGCCGGGCACTGAAAGCATGGCTGTGGTCAGCGGATAGGTGACCTGATTTTCAATCAGTTGCGGCGCCTTGCCCGGATACGGCGTTCTGATGACAACCTGCGTGTCGGAAAGATCCGGCAGGGCGTCCACAGGCGTGTGGCGTATGGCCCATACCCCCCATACACTGAGTATTGCGGCTCCGATCAGCACAAAAAAGCGGTTGTTTATGCAGGAACGGATAACGGAAGCAATCATGACGCACCGGCCTTTTCAATAAGGTTGCCGTTTTTACTGCCCGGCATGTTCCGCCGCTCCGGATGCCGCGTTTTTGCGCATCCTGCCCAGAGCGGCGCGCAGATTTGCCTCGGAGTCAATAAGGAAGATGCCGGAAACAACCACCTCGTCGCCGGCTTCAACGCCGGAGGCAATGGCCGTCATTTCCCCTGAGGAACGTAAAACCCGCACCAGTTTCGGAACAAAGGAACCGTCGGACGCCCGCGTGACGACGCGCTGTTCGTCACCCAGATCAATGAGGCTTTGTGTGGGGATGAGCAGCGCATCCTCCCCGCCGACGCGCAAGCGCATGTATGCTGTCATGCCTGGCCTGAGCATGCCTTCCTCATTGGTGACGCTGACGCGCAGCGGCACTGTGCGCGTTGTCTGATCGGCTTTGGAGAGCAGCATGAAGGAATCGGCGCGGAAAACTTTTTCAGGATACGCCTGAACGGTGACGCGTATCCTGCTGCGCCCGCTCACCAGATGGATGTCGCTTTCAGGCACGTCGGCCGTGACCCATACCGGATTTGTTCCCTGTATGGTTGCGATGGTCATGTTTTTGTTGACGTTCATGCCGGGGTAGACGTCAAGCCCGGTAATAACGCCGGCAACCGGGGCTTTCAGCGTCATGCGGGTCTGTACCCGGCCTGTTTTGTCAACCGCGGCAAGCATTTCCTCGGGCATTCCGGTGAGGCGCATTCTTTCGCGCACGCCGCTCACAATCTGCGCGTCGGCCTGCTGGCTTTTCAACAGCAGATATTCGCTCTGGTCGGAAGCCCAGGCAGGAACCGTGATTTCCGCCAGAACTTCTCCCCGCTGTATGAGGTCCCCCACGGCGAAAGAACGGATTGTTTCCACAAAGCCTTCCGCGCGCGGCTGAACCTTGGCAAGCTGATAGTCATTGTATTCCACATTGGCGGGGATATCGCGCGCGAACGACAGCGCGCCGCGCTGCACTGTCGCGGTGCGTACGCCGAGGTTCTGCACCTGGGCCGGGTCAATGCGTATGCCTGTTCCGTCTCCGCCGTCGGCGTAACGCGGAACCAGATCCATATCCATGAACGGAGATTTGCCGGGTTTGTCAAATTGGGTTCCCGGATACATGGGATCATACCAGTACAGAACCTTCCGCTCCTGCGCCTCATCCTTTTGCGCGGCGTCTGAAACGGCATCCGTCGTTTTGTGCGGCCCCGACAGGCCATAGCCCAGAAAGGCTCCCGCTGAAAGGCACGTCAGAAACAAAAGTATGCTTTTAGGCGACATGGCGGCTGCCCTCCTTGCTGTCGCTCCGGCATCCGGCGGCCGTGCCGCCGGATGCCGGAACAGATCCGGTGATTACTTGCGGACCTCAATATCCACAATGACGTATGTATTTCCCTCATTACGGAAATCAAAACGCGCCTTGTCCCCCGCCTTCACCTCTTCCGCCAGTGATGCGTCCTCAAAAACAAAATTCATGGTCATGGCGGGCCAGCCGAGAGCAGGCACGGGCTCATGGGCTATCGTGATTTTCCGCGCGACTTTGTCCACGCTTTTCACCACGCCCGCGGCGGTGTATACTTGGCCGTTGCTCCCGGTCGCTTTCATCTCCATGCTGGGCGCGCCGTGAGCGGAGTGCGGGTCGTGTTTCGCCGCCGCGGCAGAAAATACAAAAACAGCCGCAAAGATAGAGAAAAATACAGAAGCGATGTAGAAAAAACGCATGTTCATGGTGTGTCCCCTGTTATCAGTATTATTAAAATTCATGCTATTGCGCGATGGCGGACGTTTCATGCAGACCACCGCCCAGCGCGCTGTAAAGATTGATGTCGTTGACAAGCTGATCGCGCCGTATGTTCAGCAGATCCTGTTCCGCCTGGAACACGTTGCGCTGAGCGTCCAGCACTTCCAGATAGCTCGCGGCGCCGCTGATATAGCGTTGTGTCGCTAGATCAAGCACCACACGCTGCGAGTCAAGGTAATGTCCCTGCGCGGCGAAGCGGCGGGCAAGGGCGGCTTTTGTCATCAGGCCGTCCGCCGCCTCGCGAAACGCGGTTTGAATTGTTTTTTCATACTGGACCACGGCACTCTGCCTGCGCACCTCGGCCAGCTCCAGATTTGACTGGTTGCGTCCGGCGGTGAATATCGGCAAGGTCACCTGCGGCACAAACGACCATACAGACGTCGAGGCGGCGAAGAGTGTTTGCAGGTCGTTGCTCATGTACCCCAGATTGCCCGTGAGCAAGATGCTCGGGAAAAACGCCGCTCTGGCCGCGCCGATGTCCGCATTCGCCGCGCGCAGGACATGCTCTGCCCGCATGACGTCCGGTCGTTCCAGCAACACGGCGGACGGGATTGCGTGCGGCAATTCCGTGAAAACCTGCTTTGTGAGGGATGTCGCCGCCGGCAGTTCCGTTTTTTCAAAACGGCCGAGCAAAAGGGTCAACGCGTTCCGCGTTCTGGTCACTTCAGTCTGTCGCTGGGCGAGCGTGGTTGCGGCAAATTCAACAAGGCCGCGCGCCTGTTCCAGGTCCAGCAGCGACGATTGCCCGGACCGTACCCGATCTTCAATGAAGGCATGGGACCCGCGGCGGCTTTCGAGTGTGCGTTCAGCCAGTTGCAGACCTTCGCGGGCCAGACGTTCGTCCAGATACGTCTGGGCCACCTGAGAGACGAGGGCTATTCTGACGGCCTTCTCCGCTTCCCCGCTTGCCAGATATTGCTGCAGGGCTGATTCGCTCAGGCTTTTCAAGCGGCCGAACAAATCAATTTCAAAAGCCGGCAGCGCAATCGCGGCTGTTCCCTTTTCATCGGCGGCTGAAGATTTGAACTCGCCGCCGTAGACGTCGGAGCCCTCCGCCTTCAGTTGCGGAAAGCGTTCGGAATTCTGCACTCTGTACTGCGCCCCGGCTTCGGCCACGGCGAGCGCCGCCAGCTTCATATCCCGGTTATTCTGTATGCTGACGGATATAAGCTCTTTTAACCGCTCATCTTTATAAAAATCACGCCAGCCGATGCGTTGCACGTTCACAGAAACGCCGGACGCATCCAGATTGTCTTCCGTTGCCAGAGTCGCCGGCACCGGCATTGCCGGCCTGTTGTATTCTGGCGCAAGCGAGCAGGCCGCAAGCGACAGCGCAAGCAGACAAAGACCGGCAACACGGATGTATACATCCATCATGGTGCACCGCCTGTAGAAGGTTGCGGCGGAGACGGTTCAAAATCCGCAAAGAAAGCTGACTGAACGCCGTTGCGGAAGTTGCGACCGTTTCCCGGAACAATTTGATACGAAAGATACAACTTGTTCCACAGAAACGCGCTAAGAGTCACAGAGAGACGGGGTCATGCCCGTGACGGGCTATCCCCTTCCGGCGGGGCGCTGCGTGGAGGACGAAACAGGGCGTCGGCGTAGGCGGGCGTCACGCAGCCGCCGGAAGCGGCGAGAGGCGTGGATTCAGCGTGGAGATGGAAAATTTCGAAGCGAAGCGTGAGCACAGGAATTTGGGACGGGAAACATATTTTCATTGTGCAGGGTTTGTCCGCAGGTGTCTTGTGTTGGGCCGCGGCGTGCCCGGAGCCCGTCAGAAATGTGTCGCACGCTGAGCATGAGGAACACGCATGCCCCGCGACAGGACTCAGCCAAACGGCGGCCAGCATGATAATCAAGGTTCTGGCGATCACTTTCATCTGCTGCTGCATTGTTCACAGCCTGATTCAGTCGCCCGGCCAGCACGCAGGGCGCGGTGAAATTGTTTCATATCCTGGCGACGCCCTCTTTGTGCGCGGCTTCCGCTCCGCGATGGCGTCACTGAGATTTGCCGTGCCGGAGGCATGCGGGAGGACAGCTTTAAAAAGATAAAATAGTATCATTATCAATTGAGATTTATAATAATTAAATTTTCTTTTGAGTGCAAGTATTTTTTGCGTCCCGGGTCGTGCGGATCTGCGACATTGTGTCCGCCAGCACGCCTGACAGGTGTTCTTGTATAAACAGAGAGGCGGCATGAGCAAATCCACAACCACAAAATTGATTGCCTCAAAAGAAAGGATATGAAAAATTCAAGGGCATGGACACTCCTGCGCACCCCAAACAACGACACACGGCAACAAAAGTCAGGAGGCCGGCCGACATGCCGCTGAAAGACCGTCTGAATCTCGCCGCTGACCCCATATTTCTGGTAGACGGCTCAGCCTTCATTTATCGGGGATTTTTCGCCAACCAGAACCTGCGGCGTTCGGACGGGTTCCCCACAGGCGCGCTTGTGCTGTTAACCCGGCTTTTACTGCGCATTTTATCCAAGGAAAAACCGCGCCACCTGCTTTTCATACGGGACGGCAAAGGCAAAAACTTCCGGCACGAGATATACCCGCTGTACAAGGCCAACCGCGAAGCCATGCCGGAAGATCTGGTCATGCAGCTTGACCCCATTGAACGCATGGTGCGCGCCTTGGGACTGAACCTCGAAATCTCACAGGGCTGCGAGGCGGACGACTGCATTGCCTCTCTGGCTGCCCGTTTTTCTGTGGAACATCCGGTGATCATCGTCGGCAGCGATAAAGATCTGAAACAATGTCTCTCCCAGCGGGTTTTTCTATGGGATCCCGCGGGAAAAGACGAAAAATTGATAACGGAAACCGATTTCCGGGACGAAAACGGCGTCAGCCCCGCCCAGTGGCCTGACGTGCAGGCTCTGCTGGGCGATTCGAGCGACAATATTCCCGGCGTGCCTGGCATAGGCCCCAAAGCGGCGAAACAGATATTTGAGGTCTGCAGCAGCCTTGAAGAAATACGCGCCGGCTTTTCCCGGCTGCCGCCGAAATTCCAGAGCAAGCTGTGCGGGCATTTGGACAAGGCCTTTATCTGGCGCAGGCTGACCACATTGTCGCTGAACGTCTGTGCAGATATGTCTCTTGAGGGTATGCTCGTGCGGCCGATAAACGCGTCGGAATGTCGATCGCTGACAGACGAATTTGAACTCGTTGCCCTTCGTCGGGAAATGGAAAATTTGCTGCGCCTTCAACAGCCGGCGGCTTCTCCTGAAACGCCCGCGCTGCCGACGCCGAATCGCGAGGAAAGCGCCACAAAAAACACGACAAAACGCCCAGCATCGTATGCAAGAAAAGAAAAGCAGGCCAACCTGCTGGATATGGCGGATCCTACGCCTACGTTGCCCGCAACAGAGGCGTTTGTTCTTGCTGATTTGCCGTACTGCGTCGACCGCACTGTCGTTCTGCTCTGGTCCGGCGTCACTGGAGAACCCTTGCGTATTGCCGTGGGCGGCGCGTGGCGGGACGATCAGCATGCGCCTGCACCCGCCCCGTTACAGGAATTTGCATGGGCAGCCGACCCCACAACGCTTGCGCCCTGGCTTGTCGGAGCCGGCCGTCTGGTCTGCGCGGATTTCAAAATTCTGCTGCGCAACGGGATATGCCGCGCATATCCGCCCTGCTTTGACTTGGGACTCGCCGCATGGCTGCTGAACCCTGAAGACAACGACTATTCCTGGCCCCGGCTGAAAGCCCGCTTCAGCGCCGGCCTGCAAAGGAACACAGTCGGCCCGGCGGGGCTTGCTCTTGTTGTGGCCCAAACCCTGCAAACGCGTCTTGTCCAAAACAACCTTGATGGCCTTTACGCGGAGATGGAACTGACTTTGACGCCGGTGCTGGCCGCAATGGAAGAACGCGGCGTGGCGATTGACGCAACGGCTTTTCAAAGCTTCCTCGTCGATGTGCGAACTGAGATCAACAACCTCACAGCGAAAATCTATTCAACGGCAGGCACATCCTTCAATCTGCGTTCAGCGCGACAACTGGGCGAAACCCTCTTCAATGTGTTGCACCTTCCTGCGCCGCGCAAAACCAGAGGCGGGCAGGCATCCACCTCGCAGGAAACGCTGAAAAAGCTGGCCGGACGTCACACAGTGGTGGATCTTGTTTTACAATTTCGAAAACTCGAAAAAATACGTTCCACATATCTGGATCCCTTGCCGCGCCTTGTGGATCAGGCAGGACGCCTGCACACCACCTTCAATCAAAAAGGCACAGCCACAGGGCGCCTTTCATCCAGCAACCCCAATCTGCAGAATATTCCCGTGCGGGGAAATCTCGGCAAACGCATGCGCGCATCGTTTATCGCCGCGCCGGCGCACACGCTTGTCTGCGCCGACTATTCCCAGATAGAATTGCGTGTGCTTGCGCATATGTCACAAGACGCAACGCTGCTTGACGCCTTTCACAACAATGAAGACATCCATGCCCGCACGGCGGCGCTGATATATGACCTGCCGCAGGACAAGGTGAGCCGGGACGAGCGACGCAACGCCAAAACAATCAATTTTGGCCTGATCTACGGCATGGGCGCGCAAAAACTGGCAAGGGAGCTCAAAATAGCCGTCGCAGAGGCCAAAGATTTTATCGCCCGCTACTTTGCACACCTCACCGGTCTGAAAGCATTTTACGACAATGTGGAACGTCTTGCCAAACAACAGGGTTTCGTCAGCACATTGGGCGGACGACGCCGCTTTTTGCCGGGCATACATTCAGCAAACGGTCAAGCTTTTGCGCTTGCGCGCCGCCAGGCCATCAACACGATGATACAGGGCTCCGCGGCGGACATCATCAAGCTGGCCATGCTGGCTGTGGCCAATGACACGGAGCTGGCGAGCATGCATGCCCGTCTGCTTTTGCAGGTGCACGACGAACTGCTGCTCGAAGTTCCGGCGGAAAAAGCGCAGGCCGCAGGCGCGCGAACAGCCGCACTGATGGCTGCCGTCGCGCCCGCAGGCGCGGAACTCTCCGTTCCTCTCGTGGTGGACTGGGGCGTGGGGCGTAACTGGGCCGAAGCCCATTAAGAACTTGTCCGCGGAGCGGCAACAGCGGGATACTCTCACAGGCAATCAAACCTGCACACCACCTTTTTTCTCTGGATTGTTTTGCTGCTGGTTTTCCTGAGTCTAGACGGCCATTTTATGATTATGAGATGACTTGTTCAACTCCATCACTATCTTCTGTCAAGGCTTCGCCCATTAAATCGGCAGGTTGCCCCTGCGGCAATTGCTCCACCGTCGTCAATTTTTTCTCAATGACTCTGGCTCTTACTTCTGCCTGATCAATCACATTGGCGGCTTCTTGTAATTTTTTCTTAGTTCTGCCCAATACAGCCCCGAAACTTGAGAACTCTGTTTTTACAGTGCCAAGTATTTCCCATACTTCACTGGATCTTTTCTCTATTGCCAACGTCTTAAAGCCCATCTGTAAACTGCTTAAAAAGGCTACGAGGTTGGTCGGCCCCACCACAGTAATTTTAAAATCACGCCTCAGCGTCTCAAAAAGTTCTGTTCTCCTTACTACTTCCGCGTACAGTCCCTCCGATGGGACAAACATGATGGCGAAATCTGTAGTGTCTGGAGGGTTTATATATTTTTCGCAGATGAGCTTTGCGCTCTTCCTTATGGAAATTTCAAATTGCTTGGAGATGTCTTCTACTTCCTTGGAATTCTTGTTCGCAATCTTATCATAAACGTCTAATAGTCTTTGATAGTCTTCTATTGGAAATTTCGAATCTATCGGCAAGAGCAGGGGTTTATTGTCATTACTCCTTCCCGGCAATTCAATGGCATACTCAACCCGTTCCTGACTTCCTTTCTTAACCTGCACGTTTTGCTTGTACTGTTTTGGCGATAATATCTGGTACAGAATCGCGCCAAGCTGCATTTCTCCCAAGTTCCCCCTGGTCTTTACATTAGACAGGACTTTTTGCAGATCACCAACGCCGGAGGCTAATGTCTGCATCTCCCCGAGCCCCTTATGTACTGCCTCCAGTCTGGTACTTATCAGTTTGAAGGATTCCGTAAAGCGTTTTTCCACAGTTTCCTGCAATTTCTCATCAACGGTTTTCCTCATCTCCTCAAGTTTTTTCACATTTTCATCTTGCAGAGTTTTGAGTTTATTTTCCACCGTATCCCGGATTTCTTTCAATTTTGCTTCAGTATCTTTTTTAATATTTTCTTGTTTGTTAACAAGTTCGTCAAATTTCTGTTTTTGAACATCATTAAATTCCTTTACGCTGATGGTAAACTTTTCTTCAAATGATTTTAAAGAGTCTGTTTGCGCCATTCTATTTTCTTTATTTGATTTCTCCAATTGATTTTGTATAGTTATCGTCCTGTCATTAAAATTTTTTACAAGTCCTGATAACTGCTCTGAAAAGTTTTTAAATTGAATTTGCTGAGCATGAGAAAGTTTATCTACATTTCCAGTAAGCATTTCACTGAAGTTTTTAAAGGAATTATTCAGTTCTTCCCTATTTCTGCAAAATTCATCACGAATTAAAGTATCTATTCTGGCAATATCATCGCTTTTTGCAACATTATTTCCTATTCTCAATTTCAAAGTTAGGAAAATATTTACAACAATAAGAACAAATAGTACTATTTGTACAGCAATAATATAATCCATAATTAAAATCCTCCATTTCTATTTATTACAATGTGATATACAGACAAAAATTTCAGAGGGTAATAATCCAAGGCCGTGTAAAGCCTGAAAGTGTCATTCACTCTGATGGTCGGCGAGGCTATGACGGTCTTGTAGCCCTTGGTTATCAAAAACATACTTTTTATTTTCACTTGAAGGAATGTGCATTTCGTTTTACCTATAGGCAAGATGACGTTTATCAAACAGTGTTGACAGGCTCTAATGCAGAAATGAACGCACACCGGTGAAGATAACCTGCGCCGCTATGGCGGCCAGAAGCAGACCGGTGATTTTTGAAAGCACAGCCAGCCCTGTCTCGCCGAGCACGCGCTTTATGGGATCGGCAAAATGCAGGAAGACATAGATGCCGATGGACGCTGTCAGAAGGGCGGCAGCGCCGATGACCCTCTGGATCATGCCCGTCGCCGAAGCGCCCAGCACCATCACTGTGCCGATAGATGCCGGCCCCATACAGAGGGGAATGGCCAGAGGCACGATGCTGATGTCGACTTCGGGCGCGAACGACGGGTTTTCTCCATTTTCACGCATCAGAGAAACAGCCGACAAAAACAAGAGGGTCCCGGCGCCGATGCGGAAGGCATCCAGCGTAAAGCCGAACATGTTGAAAATACTCTCACCCAGAAAATATAGCACAAGGCCTATAATAAAGACGGCTGCCGAAGTTTTGCGTGCGGTGGTTTTTTTGCGTGCATTATCGTATGTTTTGGATGCACTTAAAAAAGCGGAAAGAACGGCGGGCGGAGTCATCAGGGCGAACAGCTTGATCGCTTGACTGAACAATTCCATCAGATATTCCATGCCGCCCGTTCCCTGTTTTCAGGAATAGTACAGCAGAGTGACGTCGTACTGCAAGATCTCTGCGTCGGCCGGCCAAGGCAATAACCAGATAGCGGCGGCGATATTTAACTGAAGAGTGACGCATTATGAATTTTACAAAAATAGACGAGCTAAGCAGCAAGCTAAAATCAATGTGCCCGCTTAACTCTACAGAGCTTAAACGGCTTCGTGATGAGTTTGTGATAGAGAATACTTACAACTCGAACGCGATAGAGGGCAACACCCTCACACTTAGGGAAACGGCACTTGTCTTACAGGGCGTTACAATAGCAGAGAAGCCAGTCAAAGAGCATTTAGAGGTTATAGGCCACAAAGATGCTTTTGACTATGTGGTATCTCTTGTAAAGGCAAATACCATCCTTACAGAGCGCGTCATAAAAGAAATACAACTCGCTTGTGCTTATGAATGACTTTGCTAATTGTGGTGTATACAGGCGCGTTCCCGTTTCCATTTTCGGGGCAACGCATACCCCGCCACAGCCTTATTTAGTCCCTGAGCACATGGAAGCCCTTATGGCTGATTATGATGGTATAAAGCGGAACAAACATATTATAGAGAGCGTTGCAGAGTTTCATTTACGTTTTGAAGGAATCCACCCGTTCATTGATGGTAACGGACGCACAGGACGGCTCATATTAAATTTTGAGCTTATTAAGGCAGGTCTATTGCCCGTAAATATAAAATTTTCTGAACGGCGAAAATACTATGATTGCTTTGAGCATTACTACTCAAATGGACATACGCAGGACGCCTTTTCCAAGCTGGTTGCCGACTATGAAGCGGAAGAGCTGTTAAGATATATTGCAATCTCAGAACGATAAAAGGGAAGAGCCTTCAGGAGTGGATACGGACCAGTTAGTATGCCGTTCTGGACAGATGCAGACGGTAACGCTTGCGACGGTAAAGAACACCAAGGGTTAAATACTCTAGTCGCCGTGAAGATGCTCGTTTTCTTCTTGTCTTGCCTTGCAGTTGATGCACAAACGCGTCACCGGGCGGGCCTTAAGCCGCTCAATACTTACGTCTTTGCCACATTCGTCGCAAACGCCGAAAGTGCCGTCACCAATGCGCTGCAGCGCGGCCTGAATTTTACGGATAAGCCGTCTTTCCCGGTCACGGATACGCAGAGTAAAAGCGCGATCGGATTCCGCCGTGGCCCTGTCCGCCGGATCAGCAAAAATTTCATTGCTGTCTGTCATGTCTTCCAAGGTAGAATCACCCTTTTGCTGGGCGTCTTCCAGCATTTTGGTAAGAAGGGCGTGAAAAAATTCAAGGTCATTGTGATCCATACATATTCCTCCGCTCGTCAGCGAAAAACGACACCGCACCGCCAGTTCGCTTCCCGCAAACAGTAACTAAGCTGTATAGCCACAGAAAGAGTTTTTGTAAAGCGCCAGTTGCGATGACAACAGGGCAGGGGCATCTAAATTTTGACTCTACGCAACGGCTCTTTTCATCATGCTTGATTTCAGGCAGCCATAAAACAAGCGGTTCAAAAGCATGACCTGTTGCGGTTCCAAAAAATTTAGATGCGTCCGTCTTGGCGTTACAAGCCGCATCGCCCTGCCGCGAATACCACACAAACTCACTGAATCTGCACAAAATTTTTAAGCAACGCCAGCAGATCGTAGTGCAATTCTTCGTCCTGCAGCGCAAAATAAATGTTGGCCGTGAGAAATTCTGCCCAGTCACCCGCATCAAACCGCATGCCGGTCAGACGCACAGCCATCATGCCCCGGTGTTTGGCCAGAATCTGCATGGCATCGGTGAGCTGGATTTCGCCGTCGTGGCCTGGTTTGACCTGCTCAAGATAATCAAAAATATCCGGCGTCAGCACATATCGTCCCACAATGGCCAGCCGTGAGGGAGCATCTTCGCGTTTTGGCTTTTCCACCATGTCACGCACACGAAAAATGCCGGGGGAGATTTCTTCGCCATCAATAATGCCGTAACGGTTGACTTTTTCAAACGGCACTTCCACAACGCCGATAACCGGCATTTTTTCGGTCATGGCCACGTCGATAAGCTGACCAATGGCCGGCACGCCGCCGAACATCAAATCATCGCCCACCATGACGGCAAAGGGATCACCCCGCACAAGTTCTCTTGCGCACAGCACGGCGTGCCCAAGACCCAGCTGTTTTTTTTGCCGTACAGACATGATGTTGACCATTTCCGCCACCTTGCGCACTTCTGCCAGCTTGTCGAGTTTGCCGCCCCGTTCAAGCACCGCCTCAAGTTGCAAGTTGTAGTCAAAATGGTCTTCAATAAGGCTCTTGTCCCTGTTGGTAACAAAAATCACGTCTTCAATCTGCGCGCGTTGCGCTTCTTCCACAACATACTGAATGACGGGTTTGTTGTAGATGGGCAGCATTTCCTTGGGAATATTCTTGGTTGCGGGCAATGAACGCGTGCCCCAGCCGGCCACGGGAATGATCACCTTGCGAATATTTTTCATGCGCACCTCCGATTCTTGTTCCAGTGCTCTTATATGCCTCCGTCAAGGCATGCCGGGTATTCTGCGATTGTGGATTGTGGTGGATCATGATTTGTTTCCACTTAATGAACAATCAATCAAAAATCCGGCGAGCGCAAGCAGAAATATAAAATGTGACAATGCCCTAGGTGATTACTCCCAAAGTGAAATGGGTTGGATCAACATTAAATTTGTCAGGCTCCATTGTCCATATTGAGCTGATGAAATCTATGGGACTTCTTTTTGAGTGCTTTCAACCGGTTGGCAAGATTGTAACCCATAAGAAACGCGTGCAAATGCTTTTTGAGTTCTTCACGCCTTGTATAATGCTAACGGCCGACATTGCTTCTTTGAAGGTTCTGTTCATTCGTTTTTTTCACTTACCCGTTGGTTCAGGGGTGTTTTGTTTGTTCAATGGTATGCTTGGCATATCCGGTCAAACGGCGTCATGAATGCCATCACATTACGCTTGCAATGCATGGACTGAATACCGTTATCTGTTAAAATCGTATGAATCTTATAAAGCCAGAGGGAATGAGATGCTCTAGCCGGACAGGGCGATTATACAGGCAAAGCGGCCCTGTTTTGCAACGTGCTTGCTTTCTCAATGCCTGCGACAGGTTGATAAGTGGCAACACTGGCAAATGCCGGAAGCTGTGCCGCAAGAGCAGCATCGGCAGGAAGCCGAGAGGCAGGAACAGCAACAACAGAATGAAAGGTCAGCGCCGAT
>JAISKZ010000055.1 GCA_031260725.1 Desulfovibrio sp.
TTTTGTTCAGGCAGATTATGTGCGTCGCATGATGGGCCGCGAGGGGCAGATTGTGGCTGACCATAAGCTGGGTAAAATTGCGGGCAAGGCGCGCTGCGTTCAGCACTTCCCAGAAGAGCCGTTCTCCCCGCATGTCCACGCCGCCGGCAGGTTCATCCAGCAGCAGCAGGTCAGGCTCCCCGGCCAGAGCGGCGGCCAGCAAGACGCGCCGCAGCTCCCCGCCGGAAAGCTCGCCAATGCGGCGCCGCGCCAGATGCCCGGCCTGTACCAAAGACAGCATTTCAAGAGAGCGGGCGCGCGCCTTGGGCCTGACGCCGAGCCAGAGAGGCCATCGCTGGCAGTCCAGGGCAAGGAATTCACCGACAAGCAAAGGCAGGCTGCTGTCTGTCCGCAATTGTTGCGGCACATATCCGATGCGCGGAGGCGCCCCGTTTTTCCCCGCAGCGACGCATATTCTGCCGGAATAGGGCACAGCGCCGACCAGACAGAGCAGGAGCGTTGTTTTGCCGGCGCCGTTCGGGCCTGCCAGCACGGTTGAACCGCCACGCGGCACCGTGGCGCAGATATCCTCAAGTATCTGCCTCTGTCCGAAGCGAACGCCCAGGTGTTCAAATTTCAGGAAGGCCGGAGGCGATTCAACGGGGCTCAAAATATTGCTCAAGTGTTTGGCAGTTGGCGGACATGACAGTTTCATACCAGTCAAGAGGGGCGTTGTCAGGCCCTGAAGACACAGGGTCGAGACTTGCGGCGGGCACGTTTGTTTCCTGAGCCAGCGTTCGGACAAGCCTGTCCGCATACTGCGGATCAGCGGCGATGAGCGCCGGCCGCTCCCGACGGACGAGCGCCGTGAGGCGGATGAGTTCGTTCGCCGAGGGCGGCGCGTTTTCATTTGTCTGCATCACGGCCAGTATCTCCAAACCTGCGTCGGCCGCAAGCCAGAACAGGGAATCGTGCTGCAGCACAATGCCCTTGCGCGGCGCGTCGGCGCCGATCGCGGTCAGACGTACGCCGATCGCCGTCAGGCGGGCGGCATACGCCTCTGCGGCGGCGCGGTAGACCTCCGCGTTTGCCGGGTCAATGCGCGCCAGACCTTCGGCTATGGTGCGCGTCATGATCGCCGCCTGTTTTGGCCCTGAGAAAATATGGGGGTTCATGCCGTCGTGGTTGTGCGGGTTGGACCAGGTTGTATTTGTGTGATGGGGGGATGCCGGTTGGGGCGGGGCGGCAATGCCGGCGCCGGCGTCAATGATTGTCGGTCCGCCGATGCTTGCGGTCAGTGGGGCATTGAGGAAATTTTCCATCCCAAGGCCATTGATGACAAGCGCCGTGGCCCGGGAGAGTTTTTGCATGTCGCGCGGGGCGAGCGCATAGTCATGAGGGCAACCGAAGTTGGTAGGGATGAGCAGGTCCGTCCTGACGTGGGGGCAGTCATGAACGATGTTGCGTGTGAAAAGCCAGACGGGAAAAGTAGTCGCCAGAACGCGCAGTTCCTTTTCAGGGGCGGCGTGGACGGATGCGCTGAAAAACAGTCCGGCCAGAGCCAGGCATGCCAGAACAAGACTTGGGCAGCGGCGGTTGACTGTTGGTGTGAACATGGTTTGAGCCTGTCTTTTGGTAAGGCAGTTTCATAAGGTGTACCGGGGTGGCTGTCAAGTGTCCGCCCGGCACATAAAACCCGCTGCGGCCAATGCTTCCGCACTGACGGCGCCTGTCCGCGCAATGCGCAGACACGGGCGTGTCGCGACGTCACGGTCGGACACAGGTTCGACAAGCGTGGAAGGGAGGCCGCCGGCGGGCGTGGGCCCGCCTTCAAGAATACCGCATGGAACGTGCAATGCGCGCAGCGAGGTCAAAAGTTCCCTGTCCAGTTTGTCGGGAGAGCAGACGGGAGGGCCATTGTGCATATTGGCGCTGCTGGCCGTCAGAACGCCGCCTGATCGCCGCGACAATTCAGCGGCCAGAGGGTGGGAGGTGACCCGTATGGCTATTTTGCCGGCATCATTGACGAGCGGCGCGGCAAGAGAGGCTCTGGCCGGCAGCAATACCGTCAATGGGCCGGGCCAGAATCGCGAGAACAGTTTTGCGGGGGCCGCGCTGAGTTGCGCGACGGTGTCCGCCTGACGCGCGTCAGCGGCCAAAATCGGCAAAGGCCGCTTTGCCGGGCGTCGTTTTGCCAGGTAAATACGGGAGACAGCCCTTGTGTCGGCGGCAAGACAGCCGATGGCGTAGAATGTTTCTGTGGGGAAAATCAGCACGCCGCCGCTACGCAGGCATTCTGCCGCGGACGCGGCGTCCGGCATGTGAAAAATGGAACATATAGGCATGGCAGGAAAACCTTGTTCACAGCACTTCATATATTCTTGCGAAAACATTGTCATAAACAAGTTTGAAATAAGGCGAAACGCGCGCGTCCCGCGGGTCGCCGATCAAAAGCCGCACCATCAGCGAATTATACAGGCCTTCGTCCATAACCAGTTTTTCATCGGTAATCCGGTTAAAGAAAAAATGTACGTTTCGTCGTTTCGCCAAAAAATCGCGTTGTGTTTCAGGAGCGGCGTCAGGATTGGCGTCGAACCATTCCTGCACATAATTACGGCGGGTGACGCCCGTTTCCTCAAAGACGTTGATGGACGAGGCATAAACAGATTCGGCACCGCCCTCAAGCTGAACGGCCCCTGAATTCAGTTGATAGGCCAGAGCCTGCGGCACGATAGACAGCGCCCCTCCCTCTCCCTGCCGGGAGACAAAATTCCAGTTGCCGAAATTGCTGATCCAGAAACCAAGACGCAGCATTTCAAAACTGACGATAATGAATTGCCGCCTGTTTGTTTCAAGAAGCGCCGTTTCCGGGGAGCGGAGCCTGTCCATCAACTCCTGCGCCGCATGGCTGTCCATGCCTTTAAAGACGTTGCCGGGCTGATTGTCGACATTGGCAGTATAACATATCAACTGACGGGCAAAGCGCGCGTTGTCTGTGGCAAAAACAGCGGCCGGGAGATACAGTGAAGGTCCGGCGTGCCGCGCACCGTCAGCGATGGTCGCGCGACGCGCAAAATGGTGAGCGGCATAACCCCAGTCCCACCAGAGCCAGAGCATGCCGTCCTCAGGAGTAATGCTTCTCGCCCGTGTGAGCGCTTCGGCGTGACGGCGGTTGATCATGGGCCCCTGGGACATGCCTGAAATGATATTTACAAACGGCGCTGCCAATAAAGCGATCAGAATGGCTGACGTCAGCGCGCCGACGCTCGTTCCCCCCTGTTCCGCGCGCAGCAGTCGCTGTAAAAGCCAGTAGATCGGCAATGTTAAACCTATCGCCACAACAGGCGTGCCGAACATGACCATGCGGCCGCCGAATTTTGTGCTCAAAAGCCCAAGCACGGCAAGCGGCAGCAGAAAAAGTGCGCCGGGCCGTCGGACAATGACAATGCAAAAGCCGGCGAGACCGAGCGCGGCAGCTTCCATCCACGGATGAAAGTAGGCCAGAATCGCTGTAAAGCCAAGATCCTGCACTTCAATGATGGACTGCGCGACAGAAGGGTACGCCAGGCTTGTGCCGGCACCCGTGCTTTTTACGTCTCCCGCGTGTTTCAGGTAGGCGTTTATGTGATTGATGATTGCCGTGAGTATTTCCCCTTGAATGAAAAGGACCGCTGTGCCCAGCCACAGCAGTGCCGGTATCGCGGGGCGGCGGAGAATGAGCCGCAGTGTTCCGTTGTTTTTGCTTCCGGCCCATGCGAGGAAAAGGCCGCACACAAGGCCTGCCGGCCCGGTCAGCGCCGGCAGGGCGTAGGCCAGAGCCCCCAGCATCAGTAAGGCCCGTCGGCCGCGCGGGGCCATCACAAGCCCCATGAAGACAAGCAGCGCGATATTGTAACGGATCAGATACGGAAACACCGAATGCCATTCCTGTGTCCACCAGGAAAGAACTCCGGAAAGGCTCAGCAATGCAACCCACTGCGGGCGCAGTGGGTTGCCTAGGTGCTCAGGATGCGTTTTGCCGTTTTTGTCAGGTCGGGGCCACAGACGCCGCGCCGTTGTGAAACCGGAACTGATAATCAGACGGCGCAGGATCATCTGTGGCAGGAGCATGTATCGCATAGTCCAGCAGGCCGGCGCCAGACTCATCAGCATGGGGAAAAAAAGCGTTGCCAGATCGGTGTCGTAATATCCGAGCAGAGTTCTGCCTAAAAAACCCGGTGCCAGCGTTGTCAGAAGCCCGGCCGCAAAGCCTGCTTCCATGCTGCCGAAGGCCCATACCCAGGCAAAGACAATACAGGCCATCAGACTTGCCAGTATGGCGGGGAACCAGAAGGCGACAGCCGCCGGGCAACTGTGCGCAATTTTTGTTATCAGGCGCAGCATTTCCGCCATGGGGTGGCCCGCGGCAAGGCCAAAGCCTTCAGCGCCGGCAACCCAGTGATAAGCGTCGTGGGTGGCGAGCAGCCATTCATTGCCCAAACGATATTCCGGGTTCTGCCAGCAGGGCCATTCTGTCATGCGCAACGCAAAGGCGAGCCCGAGCGTTGCCAGCGCCCAGAAGGCGCCGCGTCGCCAAATGCGGAAAGATTGTGTTTCGTGAACAGACGCGGAGGCAGAAAATGTTTGAAACAACATTCCGTTCACTTTCCTGACGGTGCAAGCGCCCAGAACCAGCGCTCGTTTCCGGCGATTGTGTATGACTGTACGGCTGTGACGCGCCAGGGTTCAGGCGGAGAATCCGGCGCGCGCGTCAGCGCGAGAACAATCAGCGCCCCGGAAGGGCGCAGGTGTGGCAACGTCAGGTCAAGCAGGGCACGCCAGGGCATAAATGCCCGACTCACAATGCAGTCCGCCGGGCAGCGCCGGGTTTGGAAAAATTGTTCCGCGGGGCCGCGAAAAACGTGCGTGTCGGTCAGCCGCAGGCGGGAAAGAATGTTTGAAAGAAAAAGCGCCCGTTTTTCGCGACGTTCCACAAAGCAATACTCGCCGCGCGGCCGGACAAGACGCAGGGGGAGTCCGGGCAGGCCGGCGCCGGAACCGAGATCCCAGATCATGGCGTTTTCCGGGAGCGGAAGTCTTGTGAGAAAGGCGGATAGATAAAAACTGTCCGCGACAAGTTTCGTCAGAATTTCCTGCCACGCGCGCAGGCCGACAAGATTGACAACGCTGTTCCACTGACAGAGCATTTCCAGATAGACGGCAAGCGGCTCCAGTATTTCCGAGGGCAAGGCCATATTCACATCCGCGATGAGGCGGGCCAGTTCCGTTCTGTCTACCGTCTGTCGCGGCATATCATAACTCTCTCGTTGTTCTGTGCCGTATGCAGCCGACACTGACCGTATACGCTCCACAACCTGGACTTGCAAGAGTTTCGGGAATGCCGTAAGAAATCATGTTTCACGGGATATAAGCAATTATATCCATTCTTATAAAACATTGACGATTTTACGGGGAACAGCCCGTTATTGGGGAGATCCGCATATATGCCGCAGCCGGTTTTGCTTTTCCCCGGCCAGGGTTCACAGGAATCTGGAATGGGGCGGGATATTGCCGAATTTTCCTCAGAGGCCATGGATTTCTGGAAACAGGCTGAGCGCATAAGTCGTTTGCCTTTGCGCGAAATCTACTGGGAAGGGGACGAACAGGCCATGAGCGACACGCGTGCCCTTCAGCCTGCCCTGACTGTGGTCAATCTGAATCTTTGGCGCGAGATGGCCGGAAAAATCGCTCCGCGTGGGGCAGCCGGCCACAGCCTTGGCGAATTCAGCGCGCTTGCCGCCGCCGGGGTCCTTTCGCCTGCGGATGTGCTTGAACTGACGGCCTTGCGCGGCCGGCTGATGGCCGAAGCCGATCCTGAGGGCAGGGGCGGCATGGCCGCCCTGCTGAAACTTGACGCGGCGGCGGTGACGGAAATTGTCGGCGAGGCGGCCGGGGAGACACATGAGCTTTTGTTCATCGCCAATTACAATACTCCGGCCCAGACAGTCGTCAGCGGACACAGGGCTGCGGTGGCGCTGGCGTGTCAAAAAGCAAAAGACCGCAAGGGGCGCGGTGTTGAACTGAAAGTCAGCGGGGCGTTTCACAGCCCCATGATGCGGGCTGCGGCGGGCGCGCTGGCAGTGCGGCTCAGAAAGGCTGTCTGGCGACACCCTCGCTTCCCTGTGTATTGCAATGTGCGCGGCGCAGCCGTCCACGATGGCGAAAGCGCGAAGGAAAGCCTGCTTGAACAGATGTTCTCTCCTGTGCGCTGGGTGGAAACCGTGCGCAATCAGTATAATGACGGCGCGCGTTTTTGGCTTGAGCTCGGCACAAAAGCGCTGCTCGGCAAGATGGTGAAACCCTGTCTTGCGTCTTGTGCGGACGATACTGACGCCCCGCGTGTCGACCTCGTCAGTGATTTTGCAGGCGTCACATCCTTCAGTCTGTAATTTGTCAAGGATACCAAAAGATGCGCGCCACAGACACATTGCGCACCGCCCTTGCGGCAATACTTGCTGAAGAAGGCCTTGCTTGGCCGTCAAAAACCGTCATTGAACCGCCGCGTGACGCCGGATACGGCGATCTTTCCGTCAACGCGGCAATGCTGCTGGCCAAAGAGGCGGGGATGCCGCCACGCGCGCTGGCCGAAAAATTTGCCCTTAAGCTTTTTGAGCGTTGTCCCGATCTGGAACGGGCCGAGCCGGCCGGGCCCGGTTTTTGCAACGTCACGTTCAATCAGGCCTTCTGGCGGCGTACAGTGTGCGATGTTGAGGCCGCAGGTGAAAGCTTCGGCGCGAGCTGTGTCGGGCAGGGGCGCAAGGTGCTTTTGGAGTATGTTTCCGCCAACCCCACCGGGCCGCTGCATATAGGGCACGGCAGAGGCGCCGCCGTGGGCGACAGCCTTGCGCGTTTGCTGCGCAAGACAGGGTATCTTGTGGATACGGAGTATTATATCAACGACGCAGGACGGCAGATGCGGCTTCTTGGCCTTTCTGTCTGGCTCAGGGCGCTGGAGCTGGTCGGCCGGCCCGTGACATGGCCTGAAGAATATTATCGCGGCGAGTATATCAGGGATATCGCCGGAAAGATGCTTGCCGCCATTCCTTCTCTTCCCGACTTGCCCGAATCTGAGGGGTTGGAACGCTGTCATGCGTGGGCGGCGGAAGAAATTCTGATCGGGATCAAGGCTGATCTTCGCAATTTCCGCGTGGAACATCAGAATTGGTTTTCAGAAAAATCCCTGCTTGAACGCGGGGCTGTGGACGCGGCTTTTGCCTGGTTGACAAAAGCGGGCTATACTTACACGCGGGACAATGCTTTCTGGTTCGCCACGGAAAAGCTGGGCGACGACAGGAATCGCGTTCTGAAAAAATCTGACGGCAGCCTGACCTATTTTGCTGCCGACATTGCTTATCATCATGACAAATTTGAACGCGGCTATGAAGTTCTCATCGACATTTGGGGTGCGGATCACCACGGTTATACAGCGCGGATGCGCGCGGCGATCACGGCTATGAACCGGCCGGCCGACAGCTTTAACGTGGTGTTGGTTCAACTGGTTAATCTTTTGCGCAACGGCAGGCCTGTCAGCATGTCCACCCGTGCCGGCACATTTGAAACGCTGGCCGATGTGATACAGGAAGTCGGCGTGGATGCGGCTCGTTTTATGTTTCTTTCGCGCAAAAGCGACAGCCCGCTGGATTTTGATCTGGAACTCGTCAAACAGCGCTGTCTTGACAATCCTGTGTACTATGTGCAGTACGCCCATGCCAGGATTCGCGCCGTGCTGCGCCGCGCGGCAGATCGCGGGATCACGCTGCCGAAGGCGGTGCCGGAAGAGACGCTGCTGCGTCTTGATACGCCGGAAGACACAGGCCTGCTGCGCAAGGCCGCCGCTTATGAAGATACGCTGGCCGCGGCGGCCAGAGCGTTGGCGACACAGTACGTAAGCCGCTATTTGACGGAACTGGCGGGACTTTTGCACAGTTATTACGCGAAACATCAGGTGATCGTGTCTGACGACATGCCGCGCACGACTGCCCGCCTTGCGCTGTTGCGGGCCGTTGCCCAAGTGCTGCGCAACGGCCTTGACATTTTAGGGGTCAGCGCCCCTGAGAGCATGTAGGAGGCAACACAGCAATGCCGCAGCCGTTGCGCAAGGTGCGCGCGAGAAACGCTTCAGCAGACAGGGATCCGCGCCGTTTTATCGTCAGATTTTCCTCCGCGGCTGTTCTGGCGGGCTGTCTTGTATTGGCGGCGGCTGTCGGCTGGGCCTTTTATATGGGTTTGATGGTGGGGCGCGGGCAGAAACCGGAACAGCGCCTGGGCCAGATGGCAACTATTATGCAAGGGGATAAACAAAAGAATCCCGTGCATGAAGACGGCAATGCGCCGTCCGCGGCACAGGGTGATTCCGGGCAGGTCACGGAAAATCCGCAAGCGGAACCGATGCGACAGGGCGCGGCTGCGGCGCCGGATGACAAAGACTCTTCTGCGCTTGCGGCGGCAGAGACTGAAGGCGGCAAAAAAAAGAACGAGCAGCACGAGCCTTTTGACAGCCCCCAGGGCGAGAGTCGGGCAGCATGGGGCATACGCAACGTGCCCGCAGCCGGCGCGCCGTCACGAGACAAAGCGCCGGGCGACGGGTCGGTCAGGTCGAAAAGAGATGCTGACGACACAGTTTCAACCTTGCCGGCAGATCCGAAAATGCCGCTTTTTGACTATGTTTTTCAGGTTGCCGCTTTCAAGAACAAGGCTGAAGCGAACGATTTGTGCGCGCGGTTGGAAGGCGGGGGCTTTCGCGTGCGTCAGGCTAAAAGCGGCAAGGTGTTTTTGGTGCTGGTCAGTCTGCGCGGCGCGGAAGCTGATGCGGCAAATCTGCGTGAAAAAATGCGCAAGCTGAAACTGGGCATGCCGATTGTACAATCTAAAAAAAACGTCGGCATCAACGGCAGCCGAAAGTCCAAACATTGAGGAAGCTGTGGCAAAACTGCGCAACCTGCCGGCTTATGTGGGGCGTTCATTTCTTGGCGGCGTTGGCGCTGTGGGCGGCACGACCTTGTTCATGCTGCTCGGCGTAAGCCGGATTTTTTCAAGCGCTAAAATTTTTCCCAGAACATTCAGGCAACTCTATGTGATCGGGTATCAATCGCTCTTTGTGATTTTGCTGATCGGCATTTTTTGCGGCATGGTGATTGGCCTGCAGGGATATTATACGCTGGTGCGGTTCGGCTCTGTCGGCCTTTTGGGGTCAGCGGTTTCCCTTACCCTGATTCGCGAACTCGGGCCCGTGCTGACGGCGATCATGCTCACCGGCAGGGCAGGCTCATCCATGGCGGCGGAAATAGGCGTTATGCGCATCACGGATCAGATTGACGCTCTGGACGTGATGGGCATACATCCCATGAGTTACCTTGTCAGTCCGCGGCTTCTGGCCGCGGTGATTTCTTTTCCCCTGCTCACGGCAGTTTTTGACGTGATCGGCATTGTCGGCGGCTATCTGACAGGCGTGCTGATGCTGGATATCAACGAGGGCGCCTATTTTTACCGTATCGCCAGTTCTGTTGAGATGTCCGATGTGGCGGGCGGTTTTATCAAGGCGCTGGTTTTCGGCCTCCTTGTCACGACAGTCTGTTGCCGGCAGGGGTATAACACGCATCGTCGTCGCGACAGCGCTGGTCCCGAGGCTGTGGGCAACGCGACAACATCGGCTGTCGTCATTTCCTGCGTGCTTATACTGGCCTCCGATTATGTTCTGACTTCTTTTTTGCTTTAGGCTGTTTTTATGCATAAATGGGATATAGAATTTGTTCATCTTGACGCCGGGTACGGCGAACGCGCCGTGCTGCGCGACATATGCGCCGCGCTGCCCGCGGGCAGGATTTCCGTGATTCTCGGAGGATCCGGCTGCGGCAAATCCACGTTGCTGAAGCACATCATCGGGCTTTCTCAACCCATGGGCGGCACTGTGCGGATAGGCGGCCAGGATTTTTTTGCCTTGAAAGCCGCCGCATTCCGCCGGGTACGGCGTCAGATGGGCGTTCTTTTTCAGGACGGCGCGCTTTTGGGCGCGCTGTCTCTGGCTGAAAATGTGACCCTGCCTTTGAGCGAACATCTTGCCCTGCCGAAGCCCCTGCTCCGCGAAGCGGCATTGCGTGTGCTCGGCATGGTCGGGCTGCAGGATTTTGCCGATTATTACCCCAACCAGCTTTCCGGAGGCATGCGCAAACGGGCCGGTCTGGCGCGGGCGATTATAGCCGAACCGCGCATCCTGCTCTGTGATGAACCCACTTCAGGCCTTGATCCTGTGACGGCCGCCAGAATGGATGAGCTGCTGCTGTCCATGCACGAACAGTTTGCCGATATGACGCTTGTTGTCGTAAGCCATGATCTCGCCAGTTTTCGGGCCATTGCGGAGCATGCGCTGGTGCTCAGGGACGGCCGCGTGATTTTTTCCGGACGGCCGGATGAACTGGAACGCGGTGAAGACCCCTATGTGCGGCAGTTTTTACAGCGTCAATCCGGAGATCAGGGGCAGACTCAGCGCGCGGCGCTGAATCCGCTTGCGCGCGCCGCGCTGGATGCCTGGCTTGCATCCTGACCTCAAAGAATAATAAAAAATTTGAGCGGTTCCTGGCATCTCGGTTCCGGCTTTGCCGGGGTATATGACAAAATTGTTGACAATTTTTGCCGCCGTGAATAACAATTGCACCGTCTGCGGAACGCAGCGATACTGTGGAGCCTGAATCAATTATGATGAACAGCGTCCGTGAAACCGCCGTTGGCGTCTTTGTGTTGCTGGGCCTTGTCTGCGTGGCATGGCTGACTGTTAAACTGGGCAAAATGGAAGTTTTTTCAAGTCAGGGCTTTGAGCTTTCCGCCAGATTTGATTCAGCTTCCGGGTTGCGCGTGGGAGCGGATGTTGAAATTGCGGGCGTGCCTGTCGGGCACGTCGTCACTATCATACTTGATCCTGATCCACTCCGTACACAGGCCGTGGTGTGTTTGCGGCTCGCGGCAGATTTTCGCCTTTCTGACGACAGCATCGCTTCCGTCAAAACAAGCGGTCTGATCGGCGATAAATATATCAGCCTTTCGCGTGGAGGCTCGGAGACGCTGCTTGTTTCGGGCGGCATGATAAAAGAAACGGAATCCGCTGTTGATTTGGAATCTCTGATCGGCAAATATGCCTTTGGGGGTGTATGAACATGAGTATTTCATGGCCGTGGCGTCGCGCGCTTGCTGTTTGCTGTGCCGCTTTTTTGTTGTGTCCGGCCGCTTCCTCTTTTGCCGCAGATTCTTCTTCTGTTGCGCAGGCCCGTCAGTCTCTGGAAGTTTCCATAACCCGTATTTTGGACTGCATTAAAAATCCTGATTACGTCAATCCGGCTGCGCGCGGCCCCTTGCGCCAGCAGATTGAGGATGAAGTGCTGCATATTTTTGACTTCAGGGAATTTTCCTCACGCACAGTCGGGCAGCGCTGGCATGTTTTTACCCCGGAGCAGCAGCAGCGATTCAGCGACGCGTTTGCCGACCTTTTGATTTTTACCTATCTGAATAAAATTGACGGTTATAACGGCGAGCGGGTGGCTTATACAGGTCAGGTGTCTCCCTCGAACGACCGTACTGAGGTGCGCACGGTTGTCACCATGAAAGACGGTAAAAAGGTGCCTGTGGCGTATCGCATGCTGCCGAAGGACGGTTCCTGGAGAGTTTATGACGTGCTGATTGAAGGTGTCAGTCTTGTCAAGAATTACCGCGCGCAGTTTCAGGATATCCTGAACAAGACGGAGTCTGACAAGCTCATAGAACGCATACAGGCAAAAGCTGATGAAATGCGGCGGCAACATGCGAAATAAGTCAGTTTTATTGCCCTTGTTCTGCGCCCTGCTGTGTGTTTTTTTCTGGCAGGCGTCAGGTTCCTGCGCTGTTGCGGCAATGGCGCGGCAGCCTGTTGAACCGGCGCTGTCCGCTGTGTACGCCCAAAGCCCTGCGCTGCCGTCGGGGGCTGTGACGGTGCATCCCGACGGACAGATGAAAAAGACTGAAAATTTGGATGATTACGAAGATTACATCGCGGAGGCAAACATTACGGATCCTTTGGAGCCGTGGAATCGTTTCTGGTTCGGATTTAATAACATCTTTTATTTGCATGTCGCCAGGCCGGTGTATAAGGCCTATTCTTTTGTTACTCCGCGCCAGTTCCGCAGCGGCATGAAGAATTTTTTTTCCAATCTGCTTTTCCCCGTGCGCTTTGTAAATAATATTCTCCAATTTCGATTTCTGGAGGCCGGTGTGGAATTCGGCCATTTTTTTGTCAACACCACCTCCAGTTTCGGCCTCGTGGACGTCGCAAAAAATAAAAAAACCATTGTGCCGGTTGATCCGGGTGGGGAAGACTTTGGCCAGACTTTGGGGAGATGGGGTATCGGTCACGGATTTTATATTGTCTGGCCTTTTATCGGCCCCAGCTCGCCCCGTGACAGTCTGGGCCGGATCGGCGATCTCTTTACCGATCCTTTTTTCTATGTCTACCCGTGGGAACTGGCTGCGGGCTCAGAAGGGGCGTTGCGCTTTAATGAGTTGGGGGACGTGCTGCCGCTTTATGAAGACATGAACAGCGCCGCCGTGGATCCGTATATCGCCATGCGTCAGGCCTATGTCAACTTCCGCAACGCCCAGGTGAGACGTTAGCGTGTCTCCCGGATGAAGTCTGTTGCAGCAGGCTCGCTCCGCATGGAGCATCTTTCTGTGCATTTTGCGCATGGAGGAGAGCATCTCGCCGCAGTCAACGATGTGAACCTCGCGCTTCCCCCCGGCGCCGTGACCTGCCTTGTCGGAGAATCCGGCTGCGGCAAAAGTCTCACAGCCCGCGCCGTTCTGCGTCTGACGCCTGAAAAATCAGCGATCAGCGGGCGCATTTTTCTTGGAGACACAGACATTCTCGCTCTTTCAGAAATCGAATTGCGGCGTTTTAGAGGGCGTCGGGCAGCCATGGTTTTTCAGGAACCCATGACGTCGCTCAACCCTGTGCTGACAGTGGGCGAACAGGCTGCGGAGCCCTTGCGGCTGCACTTCGGCATGACCCGCGCGCAAGCACGTCAGGAGACGGAAGATCTCTTTGCCGAAGTCGGCATCCCCGCGCCTCGGAGCCGTTATGACGATTATCCCCATCAGCTTTCCGGCGGCATGCGGCAGCGGGTTATGATCGCTATGGCTCTTTCGTGCCGACCGGAGCTCCTGCTCGCTGACGAGCCCACAACGGCTCTTGACGCGACAGTACAGGGGCAGATTTTGCGGCTTCTTGCTGATCAGATGCGGGAACGGGGCATGACTGTGCTTTTTATCACGCATGATCTGGGCATTGTGGCGCAAATCGCGGACGTTGTGGGGGTCATGTACGCGGGACGGCTTGTGGAACACGCGCCTGCAGGAGAGTTTTTTGCTGCGCCCCGTCATCCGTACAGCAGGGGGCTCATGCGTTCAGCGCCGGGGCGAGAGTCCATGCATCTCAAGCGTCTGCCCGCCATTGACGGCGTGGTTCCTGCCTTGCGGGATATTCCTCATGGCTGTCCTTTTCAGCCGCGCTGCGCTGAAGCGCTGCTTCGCTGCAGTGAGGCAATGCCGCCGCCGTTTGCCGACGGCGGCGGGCGGACGGCCTGCTGGCGGGCGAAACCGCCGGTTTCTTCGCAGTGACGCCGCCGGCCATGCGCTTCCCGATTCCCGCCGCTTCCGCGGAACAGCCCTACTGCACAGAGATCGTTGTGCGCCGCAGCCGTTTTATGGCCCAATGCGCGCACACGCCGGATGCCGCGTCCGCCAGAGCTTTTGTTGAGGCCACAGGCCGTTGCCGCACCGACGCTGATCATAATTGCTGGGCGTACGCGGCGGGATCTCCCGGAGATACCGCACATATCGGCTCGTCGGACGACGGCGAGCCGCACGGCACAGCCGGGCGGCCCATGCTCAGCGTGCTTCTGTACTGCGGCATCGGAGAATTGTGCGTTGTTGTCAGCCGGTGGTTCGGCGGCGTCAAACTGGGAACCGGCGGCCTTGTTCGGGCATATCAGGAGGCCGTGCGCGAAAACCTGGCAAACCTTGCGCTGGCGGAGCGCATTCCTTCACAGCAGGTCGCCGTTACGCTGAAGTATGCGCATCTGGCCGGGCTGCATCGCCTTTTGCCCCTTTGGGAAGCGCGCATCATGGAACAGTCCTGCGAAGACGCGGCCAAGCTGCGCATTGAGCTGCCGCAGGCGCATGTTCAGAATTTTGAGCAGGCGCTGGCAAATATGTCCAACGGGACGGCAGTATTTCACTTGGCGTGCGGCGAAGCCTACGGCAAAATCTGAACGGGCAGTCCAGGGGCCAGGCGCACCTGCCCTTCTTCAACAACCATGTCGCCTTCAGCCACATCGCCTTCAATGACGCTTTGCCCCTGATATTCAAAACTTACGGCAATTTTGCGATAAAGCGCCGTGTTGTCTTTGTCCACCAGATAGATGTAAGACTCTTCCCGACCTGACTGCACGGCGCGGCTGGACACCACAAGGGCGTTTTTCGCCATGCCGAGGGGCAGTTCCACCTGTACAAACTGACCAGGCCAGAGGCGACGGTTGGTGTTTTCAAATGTGGCGCGCAGGCGGATGGTGCCGGTGCGCGTATCCACTGTATTGTCAACGAGCGTCAGAAGGCCTTTTTCCGGTTCGCCGCCGGTGGGGGCGGCAGTCACCTGCACAGCATCCTCGCGCATGCGTTCCAGAATCACGGGCAGTCGCGTTTCCGGCACAGAAAAAAGCACGTAAATGGGCGACAGGGTGTCAATCGTGGTAATGGGCGTTGCGTCGGCTGTTTTGATCATATTGCCCTTGTCCACGGTGAGCGCGCCGACCCGTCCGTTGATAGGCGCTGTCACGCTGCAGTACGACAGGTCGAGCGCAGCGCTTTCCACCGTCGCTTTGTCTGACTGCACAGTGGCTTTGAGCGCCGCCGCTTCGGTGGCGGTCTGGTCATATGCCTCCCGGCTCACATAGCCGCCGCCCACAAGTTTGCCGTAACGGCGCATGTCTTCACTGGCCTTGTTCAACTGCGCTTCAGATTTGGCCAGCAGGCCGTGTTTTTCGCGCAGGACAGACTCAAAGGGTCTGGGGTCAATGGTGATCAGCAGTTGACCTTCAGTGACGTCCTGGCCCTCAGAAAAATGCACTTCCTGAATTTCTCCCGTCACCCTGGGCTTGACGCCCACTGTGGCGGAAGCCCTGACGTTGCCGACAGCGTGCAGCAGGCGCGGCATGTCCGCGCGTTTGACGGGCTCTGCGTGTACGGGCGCGGGCGGCGGGGCGTTGTCCCTGGAGTCGCTGTCGGAACACGCGGCTGTACAGAGCGTAAGCAGCGGCAGTGCCCACAGACAACAGCGGAGTAGACTGTTCATATATCTCCATACGGCCGGTGTTCATCGCTTCACATGGAAGACCGATTGTGGAGCATATTTTTACATGTCAGGAACCCCTGAAAGGCCGCCCATAAAAACGCATCAACGCTTGGAATACTGATACCTGGCGCGGGCTGCGCGCAAACCGTATTTTTTGCGTTCTTTTTTGCGCGCGTCGCGCGTCAAAAGACCTGACTTCTTGAACACGGCGCGCAATTCCGGTTCCACCCGCAAAAGGGCCCGAGAAATGCCGTGACGCACGGCTTCAGCCTGACCTGTAACGCCGCCGCCGGAAACATTGACCTTGACGTCCAGTTTATCAACCATTTTTGACAGAACAAGCGGCTGACGGATAATCATCTGAAGCGTCTTGCGGGGGAAATATTCCTCACAGGAACGGCCGTTTATGACAATGGCGCCGGAACCGGCATAAAGGCGCGTGCGGGCTGTGGCCGTCTTTCGGCGTCCGGTGCCGTATTCAAAATTTTCGCGCATTGAGTATACTCCTTAAATTTGGGCAAAAACCAAAGCGGCAGGTCGCTAATAAGGCAACGTCAGGGGCTGTGGGTTCTGTGGCGCGTGCGGATGTTCAGCGCCGGCATAAATTTTGAGTTTTTTCAGCATGGCGCGTCCCAAACGGTTTCTGGGCAGCATGCCGCGCACTGCGTGCATCAGCACACGGGCAGGCTTGTCAGCCAGAATATCGCCGAGAGCCGTCGTCTTGAGGCCCCCTACCCAGCCGGAGTGCCTGTAGTATTTTTTATCCGTCAGCTTCGCGCCGGTTACCTTTATTTTTTCACAGTTGACAACCACGATAAAGTCGCCGTTGTCCATATGCGGCGCGAATTCCGGCTTGTGCTTGCCACGCAGGCGATGGGCAATCTGACTGGCCAGACGGCCGAGAATCTGCTTCTGCGCGTCAACCACAAACCACTGGCGGTTAATATCTTTTGGTGTGGGACTGAACGTTTTCATTCAAACAAACTCCTCATTAACGCTCTAAAGACAGTTCTAATACGCCATTCAGCACAATGCGTCAAGTAAAATACGGTAAAAGCATCCGTTGGTTCAAGTTAGATAATAATTATTTTAAATAATTATATATTTTATATCTGACTGAAAACATCCTGCATGCCGTAAAGCTTGCCGGCAGTGCGGCCGGCAAGCCAGGCGGCGGCCCGCAAAGCCCCTTGCGCAAAATTTTCGCGGGAGTGGGCATGATGGGTCACTTCTATGCGTTCGCCCTGTCCCATAAAATATATGGTGTGAACGCCCACAACATCACCGCCGCGCACAGCCTGAACGCCTATCTGAGCCTTGGGCCGCTCTCCTGTGATGCCGTCGCGGGAGACGCGCCGCGCCTCTCCGAAATTCCAGCCTCTGGCTTGCGCCAGACATGCGCCGAGCGTCAGGGCCGTGCCGCTGGGGGCGTCTTGCTTGCGGTTGTGGTGCAGTTCCACCAGTTCAATATCATAGCCCTCGCCCAGCGTGCGCGCCAGCCCCGGCAGAATTTTCAGCAACACATTTACGCCGACGCTCATATTGGACGACCAAAAAATCGGCGTTTTTTCAGCCAGTTTCCGCAACCGGCCCATTTGCGCATCCGTAAAACCGGTGGTGCCGACAACAAGGGCATGCCCCGTACTCGCCGCGACACACGCCGACTGGAGACTTGCGGCCGGCGCTGTAAAGTCAACAATAACCGCTCCCGGCGCCTTGGGCAAAACCGCTTCCAGATTGTCGGCCACAGGGCAAGCCGTCAAAGACAGTGCTTGCAGATGCTCCGCGCGGTCAACAAGCCCCGCCAGACTGTAGGCCGGATCCGCCATAACAAGATTGCCGACGGTTTTGCCCATACGCCCGTCAGCGCCAACAACGACGATCGCTGTACTCATGCCGCACTCCGCATTTTTTCAGATTATAGGCCCGCAGAAGCGAGCAATGCCATAAATGCCCTCTCGTCAAGCACAGCAACGCCCAACGAATCGGCTTTTGCCAGTTTGCCGCCCGGATTCTCCCCGACCACCAGATAATCCAGTTTGTTACTCACGCCGCTTGCGGGAACGGCGCCTGCCGCCTCCGCCAACGCCAAAGCTCTGGCACGCGGAAGCGAGAGGCTGCCGGTAAACAGCACGCTTTTGCCCCGCAACGCGCTTTCACCGAGAGCAGACGTTGCGCCTTGCGGCCAGAGCCCCAGCTCGCGAAAACGGACCAGCAGGGCGCGATTCGCCGGACTGTCAAAAAAATTGCGGATGGACGCCGCTACTTCCGGACCGACATCAGGCAGGGATTGCAAGGTTTCCGCCTCAGCCCGGCCCAACTCGTCCAGCGTGCGATAGCGCCCGGCCAGCAAACGCGCTGTCTGCCCGCCCACATGGCGGATGCCGAGAGCGCTGATCAGACGCGGCAATGTCGCCGAACGCCGCGTCTCGTCAAAAGCGGACACAATTTTTTTTGCCAGAACTTCGCCCATGCGTTCAAAATGAAGCAAACTTCCAACCGTCAGCACAAACAGATCCGCCGGGGACTGCACAAGGCCTGCCCCCACAAACTGCTCAATCCGTTTTTGACCTATGCCCTGAATATCCAGACCGGCTTTGGACACAAAATGGACAACACGCAGCAAACGAACCGCCGGGCAGGAAAGATTGCCGCAACGCCAGGCCGCTTCGCCGGCCTCTCTGTGCGCCGTTTCCCCGCAAGCCGGACAGACATGGGGAAACACGTACGCCCTGGACCCCGTCGGCCTTTTGCCCAGCGCCGGCCCCACCACTTCGGGGATGACGTCGCCGGCCCGCTGCACGATGACCGTATCTCCCTCACGCACATCGCGCCGGCAAATTTCATCTTCATTGTGCAGTGTGGCGCGGGAAACCATGACCCCGCCCACAGACACAGGCTCAAGCACGGCCACAGGTGTGAGCACGCCGGTGCGCCCTGTCTGCACGTCAATACGCCTGAGCAGAGTTTCCACCTGACTGGCCGGGAATTTATACGCCACGGCAAAACGCGGCGCGCGGGCCGTGAAGCCCAAAGCCTCCTGGGCCTCCAGGCTGTCCTGTTTGATCACAACGCCGTCAATCTCCATGGCAAACTGCGGCCTGCGTTCGCGCACAAAGTCCGCATATGTCTCCACCTCACTCACGCAGGCACAGAGTTTGCCTTCCGGCGGCGTCAAAAAACCCCAGGCCGCAAAGCGTTCCATAACGTCGTGCTGCCGCCGGCCGGCCGGCGCGGGAGACCAGATGACGCTGCCGAGACTGTAAGCGAGAAAACGCAAAGGGCGGGATTCCGCGACGGCGATATTCAACTGACGCACCGCGCCCGCGGCTGCGTTTCGCGGGTTGGCGAACAGCTTCTGGCCGAGGGCCTCCTGCCGCGCGTTCAGGGCTGCGAAATCCTTTTTAAAAATGACCACTTCGCCGCGCACTTCCAGAATCGCCGGAAAAGGCCCCGCGCCGGCAAGCCGCAAGGGGACGGTACGGATAGTCCGCACGGCGTCGGTGACCACTTCGCCGCTTGCGCCGTCCCCCCTGGTCAGCGCTTCTGTCAGTACGCCGTTTTCATAAATGATCTCCAGAGCCAGCCCGTCCAGCTTGGGATCACACCAGAAAAGCAGAGGGGCTTCGGGCAGGACGCGCCGCATGCGGGCCACAAAATCCCGCAACTCAGCGCCGGAAAAAACATTTTCCAGACCGTACATATGACGGCTGTGGGGCTTTTTCGCCAGGCCGTCCAGAAGGCCGCCGCCCACGCGCAAGGTGGGCGAGTAACCGCTGCGCAGGCGGGGATACAGGCGCTCAAGCGTCTGCAGCTCACGAAACAGGGCGTCGTACAGGTCATCACTGATTTCCGGAGCATCCAGCGTGTGGTACAGATAATTGTGGCGTTCCAACTCCGCAGTCAGCCGTTCCACGCGTGAGCGCGCCTCGGCGGCAGGCAGTTCCGAAAGGGAATCGTTTTGTTCCGGTGCGCCCGGCTGATTTCTTGGATGCGACATACAGCGATAATTACTGCACTCAGGGCCATTAAGCCAGTCCAAAAACCACGGATTTTTTGACTGCGGCCTCTGTCTTCCGGTTTGCCCCTGGAAAGCACTCCAGATACGATCTAAAAACCGATCCAAGAGAAAATGGATATTAAATCCTGATTGAACGCAACGTTGTGGGAGATATTGCTTAAAGCCGTTTTCTTTACAATCCGTTGGAGTGCATGTATATTTTTCAACATGCAGACACTCGCAAATCCGCAGGAATTAGCCGGGCAGTGCCGCAACTGGCATACGCAGGGGCAGAGTATCGCCCTTGTCCCCACAATGGGCTATTTCCACGCCGGTCATGAGGCATTGATGCGATTCGCCCACACCATTGCAACGCGCCTTGTGGTCAGCCTCTTTGTCAACCCGGCCCAGTTCGGCCCCGGTGAAGACCTTGACGCCTATCCGCGGGACGCGGCGCGGGACGCGGCGGTTGCTGAAGCGTGCGGCGCTGACGTGCTTTTTATGCCGCATCCCGGCGACATCTACATGCCTGATCACGCTACATGGGTGGATGTTCCGGAGCTGGCTGCCGGGCTTTGCGGCAAAAGCCGGCCGACGCATTTTCGCGGCGTCTGCACCGTGGTGCTCAAGCTCTTTTTACTTACTCTGGCTGATGTGGCTGTTTTCGGCGAGAAGGATTGGCAGCAACAGGCAATCATCCGCCGCATGGCGCGCGATCTCGGCGTGCAAACGCGCATTGAAAGCCGTCCCGTTGTGCGCGAGCCTGACGGGCTTGCCCTGTCGTCGCGCAATGTTTACCTTACTGCGGAAGAACGCGCTCAGGCGCCGGAAATACGGCGCGCTCTGCTCTGTGCGCAGGAGATGGTAAGCCGGGGGGGAAAAAATGCGGACATACTGCAGCAGGCCGTGTTGCGACGCTGGGCGGATCGTTTGCCTTTGGGAAGGGTTGACTACCTTGCGGTGGTTCGCCCTGACACGCTTGTGCCGCTTTCCGCTATAGATGGGCCGGCGCTTATGGCCTGCGCCGTGCAGTTGGGCAGATCCCGGCTTATAGACAATATCCTGCTGCACGCCTGATCTGTTTATATCTTGTAAACCGGCTCCTGTAGAGGAGGCTCCATGCAAACCAAGGGCAAATACTATTTTACGTCTGAATCCGTCACTGAAGGGCATCCCGATAAAGTGGCGGATCAGATTTCCGACGCAGTGCTGGACACCCTGCTGGCCCAGGATCCTGAAGCCCATGTTGCCTGCGAAACTCTGGTGACCACCGGCATGGCGGTTATTGCCGGGGAAATCAGCACGCGCGGCTATGCTGACTTCCCCACTGTGGCGCGTGAAACCATTAAACAGATCGGCTACAGCAGCTCTGAAATGGGCTTTGACTGGCAGACATGCGCCGTTATTTCCTCCATTGACCGCCAGTCTCCAGATATCGCCCAGGGCGTTGTGCGTGAAAAACAGGAGGATCAGGGAGCCGGAGATCAGGGCATGATGTTCGGCTATGCCTGCAATGAAACATCCACGCTGATGCCCGCGCCCATTTATTGGGCTCACCAGCTTTCTCAGCGTCTTGCCGCTGTGCGCAAGGAAGGCATTGTTGATTTTTTCAGACCGGACGGCAAAACGCAGGTTTCCTTTGAATATCATGACGGCAAACCCGTGCGAATCAACAATGTGGTTGTTTCTACGCAACATACGGAGAGTGTGAGCCATGATGACGTGGCGGAAGCGGTGAGGCGGGAGGTCATCTTGCCTGTTTTGTCGCCTTCCGGGTATTTTGATGAAAAAGATTGCGAAATTTTTATCAATACCACCGGCCGTTTTGTGGTGGGCGGTCCTATGGGCGACTGCGGACTTACCGGTCGAAAAATTATTCAGGATACATACGGCGGCAGCGGCCATCACGGCGGCGGCGCCTTTTCCGGCAAGGACCCCTCCAAGGTGGATCGTTCAGGCGCTTATATGGGCCGCTATATTGCCAAAAATATCGTAGCGGCCGGGCTTGCGCCTGCGTGTGAAGTGCAGATTGCTTACTGCATCGGTGTGGCGCAGCCGGTGAGCGTGCTGGTTTCGTCACAGGGGACCGGCGAGGTACCGGATGAAATCCTCACGAAAGCTGTTCGGGAAGTTTTTGATTTGCGGCCGTATTTTATCAGCAAACGACTTGATCTCAAGCGTCCCGTCTATAAGAAGACATCCTGCTATGGTCATTTTGGTCGCGAGTTGCCTGAATTCACATGGGAAATCACAGATGCCGCCGCGGATCTGCTTGTCGCGGCGAAAGTGTAAAATCATTCTGACACATTGCTGTCTATCGTTGCGGATGGGGGTTGTTTATGGCCGGCAGCAGCTTTGGACGCCTGTTGCGTCTGACGACATTCGGCGAATCGCATGGGCCTGGCCTAGGCGGCGTGGTTGACGGCTGCCCGGCAGGGCTTGCGCTTTCCGAAGCGGACATGCAGACGGAACTTGATCTGCGAAAGCCGGGTCACGGCCCCACCGCCACCAGACGTAAGGAGTCAGACCGCGTGCGCCTGCTCTCCGGCGTGTTTGCGGGCGTGACAACCGGTACGCCCATTGCGTTTTATATTGTCAATGAAGACCAGCGTTCGCGTGACTACGGCGATTTGGCCGAGGTTTTTCGGCCGGGGCACGCTGACTGGAGTTATTTTCAAAAATACAACGGCATTCGTGATTATCGCGGAGGCGGACGCGCTTCCGGGCGGGAGACGGCAG
This sequence comes from Desulfovibrio sp., assembly GCA_031260725.1. GTDB lineage: Bacteria > Desulfobacterota > Desulfovibrionia > Desulfovibrionales > Desulfovibrionaceae > Desulfovibrio. The sequence goes on from JAISKZ010000055.1 coordinate 22,125, forward strand.
CCCGTGTTGCTGGCGGTGTGATTGCCAAAAAAATTCTGTGTCGGCGCGGTGTCACAATCAGTGCCGCATGCGTTGAGCTTGGCGGCCTTGCCGTGCCTCCAGAGGATGTGGATCTCGCACGGGCTGGCGCCCGTCCTTATTTTGCGGCTTCGGATGCCGCTCCTCCCCTTTGGGACACGCGTGTCGCCGAGGCGCGCAAAAACGGCGATACGCTGGGCGGCATTGTTTTGATTACAGCGCAGAACGTGCCCGCCGGACTCGGCGAGCCTGTTTTTGACAAACTGGAGGCAGTGCTGGCCCATGCTGTTATGAGTGTCGGCGCTGTGAAGGGTGTGGAATTCGGCGCTGGTTTCGCGGCGGCCCGCTCAACAGGTTCACGCAATAACGATCCGCTTCTGCCTGGAGGCATGTTCGCTTCCAATTACGCGGGCGGCATTCTGGGCGGGATTTCCAGCGGGCAGGATATTGTTTTGCGTGCGGCTGTAAAACCCATTGCTTCCATAGCGCAAAAACAGCGCACTGTGGACAGGGTGGGTCGCGCGGCCGAGATTCTTGTCGGCGGTCGTCATGATCTCGCCGCCATACCACGCGTCATTCCCGTCCTTTCCGCCATGACCGCTCTCGCGCTTGCCGATGCTCTGCTTTTGCAGACGCGCATGGAGCCGGGCCGGTGAATCCAAAGGCAGCGCAAGGCCATAGTGCGCATCTGCAGGGGGAGATGATCGACACATGTCTGCCGGCTGACTCGGACATTGTGGATTTGACCGGCACGGTAGACCGGGTGATTTTTCACAATGAGGAAAACGGCTATACTGTGTTGCGTCTCTTGCCGGGCAAAAGTCCGCAAGGCGGCAAGGATGCGCGCCGTTTGCCGAGTTCGCCTGATGCCGTGACCTGTGTGGGGCATCTGCTGAAACCCCAGGGTGGGGTGCAGATCAAACTGACAGGCCGTTGGGTGAACAACTCCCGCTTTGGCAGACAGCTTGTTTTTGACGCGGCTGAAGAAGTGTTGCCCGCTACCAGTGAAAGCATACGCCTTTATTTGAGTTCCGGTCTGATCAAGGGTGTGGGCGAAGGCATGGCCGAGCGCATTGTCAAGCTTTTCGGCGACGATACTATTCGCGTGCTTGATGAAGAGCCTGAACGTCTGCTCAAGGTGCACGGCATCGGCCGCAAGAGCCTTGATCGTATTTGCGGGAGCTGGGCAGAGCACAGGTCTGTGCGGGATCTCATGCTTTTTCTGCAGCCGCACGGCATTACGCCGGCCTATGCCCTGCGCATATATCGGGCCTATGGCGCGCAGGCGCTCGAAGTGGTGCGGGAAAATCCTTACCGTCTGGCAATGGATATTCACGGCATTGGTTTTGTCACGGCCGACGCGGCTGCTCACAAGCTGGGCTTTGAGAGCGGGCACCCTCTGCGTGTTCAGGCCGGCACGCTCTATGTGCTGCAAAAATCTACAGATGACGGGAATGTTTACTTGCCGGAAGAAAAACTTCTGGCGGACGCAGGGGCTCAACTGAACCTTGAACCCGGACTTGTGGCTGAAGCCATTGCTTCTCTGGAAGGCGAGGAACGCATTGTTCGCGAGGAAATGGATGGGGAAACAGGTGCTTATCTGAGTCGCTACTATCATTGCGAGTCTAAAACAGCGTTTTATCTGCAGCGTTTGATTCATTCGCCGAGATCCGTGAGCTTTGCCGACGCGGACGGGACAGTGGACAAGGTGGCCGGTGCAATCTCCATGACGCTTGCTCCCGAACAGCGCAACGCGTTGCGCACGGTAACGCGCAGCAAGATTATGGTTCTGACCGGCGGGCCTGGCACAGGCAAGACGACGATTATCAACGCTGTCATACGCCTGTTCAGTGAGCATCGCGCGCGTATTTTGCTGGCCGCGCCGACGGGCCGCGCGGCAAAACGCATGGCTGAGGCCTGCGCGCGCGAGGCGTGCACCATTCACCGTCTGCTGGAATACAGCCCCAAAGAGGACGGCTTTGCCCGCAATGAGGATCGCCCGCTGGCGTGCGGGCTTCTGGTTGTGGATGAATCATCCATGATGGACTGTCTGCTTTTTTACCATCTGCTCAAGGCTGTGCCTCTGGGGGCGACACTTGTGCTTGTGGGCGATGTGCATCAGTTGCCCTCTGTCGGGCCGGGCAATGTGCTTGCGGACATTATCGCCTCAGGCATAGTGCCGGTTGTGGAGTTGACGGAAATTTTCCGCCAGTCTGCCGAGAGCGAAATCATCTGCAATGCCCATCAGATCAACGACGGGACAGTGCCATCGCTGGAATCGAACAAAAATCGGCTTTCGGACTTTTATTTCATCCACCAGAATGATCCGGAAAAAGCCGCCGACATCATGGTGGATCTGGTGCGCAACCATATCCCGCGTCGCTTCGGGCTGAACCCGGTGGACGATATTCAGGTGCTGACCCCCATGCACAAGGGGGCGGTGGGCGCCGGACGCATGAACGCCCTGTTACAGGAGGCCCTGAACCCCAACGGTTTGGAAGTGCGGCGCGGTGAGAGGGCGTTTCGCCTGCACGACAAGGTGATGCAACTGCGCAATAATTATGATAAAGACGTCTTCAACGGCGATATGGGCCGCATTGTTTTTATGGATACGGCCGAGCGCGCGTTGAGCGTCAATTTTGATGACCGCGTCGTCCCGTATGATTTTAATGAACTGGATGAACTTGTACCTGCCTATGCCATCTCCATCCACAAATCCCAGGGGTCGGAATACGGGGCTGTGGTTATTCCTGTTATGATGCAGCACTATGTGCTGTTGCAGCGCAATCTCATCTATACCGGCGTCACCCGGGGCAAAAAGCTTGTCGTGCTGGTGGGCGAGGCCCGCGCGCTGCACATGGCCGTTAAAAACAACAAGACCCGCAGGCGGTACACGCGACTGGCAAAGCGGTTGAATCCCGGAGATTGATGCGGCATGCCTGGGCCGCACACATCCGTTGGGGCCGTTCGCCCCTTCACAGGGGCGTGGATTGAAACTCCGCAACGGCGCGTGTTTGCGCCGCTGCCGCAAGGCCGAGGAGTATGGCTCCCGCCTGCGCCACGTTGAAGGAGTCCAACGGTCTGGCCTGCGGAATGTGCAGCAGGTACGCGCAGCGTTTTGCAACGCCGGGGCGCAGGCCCTTTTGTTCATTGCCGAGCACAAGCACGGCGGGCAGGCGCAAGGGTTCGGTAAAAGCGTTGAGTGTGCCGGCTGCGGCGGATTTGCCCGTAACGCCGGTTCCGTAAATGGTGAGTCCCGCTTCTTCGGCCTGATCCAGTGCGTGGCCCAGATTGGCCACCTTTGCGGCGGGCAGGTGTTCCAGCGCTCCGGCGGCGGCTTTGTGGGCGGCCGGTCCAAGCCATGCGCTGTTGTGGAGTGGCAGGACAAGGCCGGCGCCGCCCAGCGTGTAGAGCGTGCGGCAGAGTGTGCCCACATTGCCGGGATCCTGCACCTGGTCAAGCGCCAGCAGCAGCGGCAGCGGCGCTTCCGTGACGGTGGAGAGCAGATGGTCAAGCCCGCAGAAGGCGGTCATGGACAGACGGGCCACAATGCCTTGGTGGGCAAGGGCGTTCCGTCTCTGTTTGTCGTCGCGGCAGAGGCGGTCGAGCACAATCTGGTCCACAAGGGAGAAGCGCAGGCCGTGTTGACGGCACAGGCGTTGCGCCTCAAGCGCTTCCCGGCGGCGCAGGCCTTTTTTGCAGTAGACAAGGTCAATGCGCGAGGGGTCGCTCAAAAGCAG
>JAISKZ010000062.1 GCA_031260725.1 Desulfovibrio sp.
GTGACGATTTCTTCGCGCAATTCCGTTCAGGAGGCGCTGGAAGTCATGGCCGATTTTCGCATTTCCGGCTTGCCCGTGGTGGACGACGACTGCCTTGTGGGCATTCTCACAAACAGGGATGTCCGTTTTGTGGAAGACGCCCAGGCCGTGCGCGTGGCCGACGTGATGACCAGTTCCAAACTTGTCACCGTCCCCATAGGAACCTCGCTGGAAAACGCCAAGCGCCACCTGCACGAACACCGCATAGAAAAACTGCTTGTCGTGGATGAAAACAAGCGCCTGCGCGGCCTGATCACAATGAAAGACATAGACAAGGTGCAAAAATACCCCAACGCCTGCAAGGACGACAAGGGCCGCCTGCGCGTCGGTGCCGCCATAGGCATCGGCAGGGACAGCGAACAGCGGGCCGCCCAGCTTCTGGAAGCCGGGGCCGACGTGCTGGTGCTTGATTCCGCCCACGGGCACTCCCTGAATGTGCTGAACGCCATCCGCGCGGTCAAGGCGAGCTTTCCCTGTTGCGAGCTTGTCGCCGGCAATGTGGCGACGTATGAAGGCGCGCGCGCCATCTTGGAGGCCGGGGCCGCCAGCGTGAAAGTGGGTATCGGGCCAGGTTCCATCTGCACAACGCGCATTGTGGCTGGCGTGGGCGTGCCGCAGGTGACGGCAGTGATGGACGCAAGCCGTGCCGCGCGCGAGATGAACTGCTGCTGTGTGGCTGACGGCGGCGTCAAGTTTTCCGGCGATATTGTCAAGGCACTGGTCATGGGTGCGCATTCGGTGATGATAGGCTCGCTCTTTGCCGGCACAGAAGAGAGCCCTGGCGAAACCATTCTCTATCAAGGGCGCACCTATAAAATTTATCGCGGCATGGGCTCCATTGACGCCATGAAAGAAGGAAGCAGCGACCGTTACTTTCAGAAACACAGCAAAAAGTTGGTGCCTGAAGGCATTGTGGGCCGCGTGCCCTACCGTGGGCCGGTTATGGAAGCCGTGTATCAGCTGACGGGCGGCCTCAGGTCCGGTATGGGCTATGTGGGGGCGAAAAATCTGGAAGACCTTTTCCACAACACCACGTTCTGCGAAATTTCAGCAGCGGGCCTGCGGGAAAGTCACGTCCATGACGTCATCATCACCAAGGAAGCCCCGAATTACCGCATAGATAACTAGCGTTCTGAACGCCTGTTGCACAATGATCAGAGGCGATTGCAGCAAGTTATAACGCGTCAAAAGCACGTTGTGCGCAACGTGTGCAGCAGGGGATGCGGCCATGCCCCACAGCAAAGTTGTTGTTATCGACTACGGTTCCCAAGTCACCCAGCTTATCGCCCGCAGGGTGCGCGAGGCAGGGGTGTACTCCGAGATACATTCCTGCGTGACAGGCGCAGCGGAAGTGGCCGCGATGAAGCCCACCGCCATTATCCTGTCCGGCGGGCCGGCCAGCGTGGGAGAAGCATCCGCCCCCGCGTTTGACCCTGGCCTGCTCGCGCTGAATGTGCCCATTCTCGGCATTTGCTACGGCATGCAGCTTCTGGCGCAACATCTGGGGGGCGAACTGGTTAGATCCCTGACAGGGGAGTACGGTCCGGCGGACATGCGTTTTAAAGCGCCCTGCGCGCTCTGGGATGGGCTCAGTGCCGCCAACTTCACCCGCGTCTGGATGAGCCATGGCGACAAGGTGCTTGTGCCGCCGCCGGGCTTTGTGGTAACGGGCAGCACGTCCACACTGGAAGTCGCAGCCATGGCCGATGAGAACCGTAAAATTTACGCCGTGCAGTTTCATCCTGAAGTGCACCACAGCGCTGACGGCGATCGCATACTGCGTAACTTCCTATTTCGGGTGGCACAGCTCGCGCCGGACTGGACAATGGCCTCTTTTGTGGATCGTGTCGTCAGGGAAACGGCTGAACGCGTCGGCGACAGGCATGTGATCTGCGCTCTTTCCGGCGGTATCGACTCCACAGTGGCGGCCGCGCTGCTCAACCGCGCCATAGGCAAACGGCTGCACTGCATTTTTGTGGACAACGGGCTTTTGCGCCTTGACGAAGGCAAGGAAGTCGCCGCCTACCTGCGCAGGTACTTTGACATAAATCTCACTTTTGTGCAGGCGCAGGAGCGCTTTCTCTCCCGCCTGAAAGGAGTAAAAGAGCCGGAGCAAAAGCGTAAAATCATCGGTCGAGCCTTTATTGAAATTTTTGACGAGGAAGCCAGAAAACTGCCGAAGGCGGATTTTCTGGCGCAGGGCACACTGTACCCGGATGTTATTGAATCCATGTCGCGCAAGGGGCCGAGCGCGGTTATCAAAAGCCACCACAACGTCGGCGGCTTGCCAGAAACCATGAAGCTCAAGCTTATTGAGCCCCTGCGCGAACTTTTCAAGGACGAGGTGCGCAGGGTGGCGGCGGAGATCGGCATGCCGGACTTTATCGTCCACCGGCATCCCTTCCCCGGTCCTGGTCTTGCCATTCGCGTGCTCGGCGAAGTGACGGAAGAGCGTCTTGCCGTGCTGCGCCGCGCGGACGACATTGTGCAGCAGGAACTGCGCGATTCAGGCTGGTACCGCAAGGTCTGGCAGGGCTTTGCCGTGCTTTTGCCCCTACGCACGGTGGGCGTCATGGGCGACGCCCGTACGTATGAGCATGTTGTGGCCCTGCGCGTGGTAGACAGCGTGGACGCTATGACGGCGGACTGGGCGCGTCTGCCGCCGGAGCTTATCGGACGCATTTCATCAAGAATCATTAATGAGGTCAAAGGGATCAACCGCGTTGTCTATGACGTGTCCCCCAAGCCACCAAGCACTATCGAGTGGGAGTGAAAGGCCATGTTCGGTATAGGCAGCATGGAACTTCTTGTCATTCTTGTTGTGGCGCTGATTGTGCTCGGCCCGCAAAGCCTTGCTGGCATTTCCCGCTCTTTGGGCAAGGCCTTGGGTGAATTCCGTCGCGTCTCCACAGATTTTCAGCGCACGCTCAATGCCGAGGCGGCACAGGAAGAAGAGACGCAGCGTAAAAAAGAAAGCGTTGCCGCGTCCGTTGCGGACTCGCTGGCAGGCAGCCCGCTCGCCGAAGCTCTTACAAAAGCAGACGTGGAAGCGAACACGAATCGCCCTCCTCAGGCGACGACGGCGCAGCATGAGCAGTGAAGACGCACTGCAGCAAAACGTGCCCGACGGAGCATCCGATGCGAACGTTGCCGAAGACTTTACGGAAAACGTTTTTTCCGGGCCGGAATGGCGGTCGGAGGCCATCTTAAGCGAAGATGACATTGAAAGCGCCGCTTCACACAGCGACAGCCCGCCCGGTTTCGCTCAGGATTCCGCGGGCGGGCCGCCGTTTGCTCCCTATGTGACGGATGCCGCGCAGCTGGCTTCTGCGGACACGCTGGCGACACGCGCGGATGACCTCCCCCTCCCGGCCGGGCAGGAGGAAAGCCCTGCCTCAAAGATGCCCCTTATGGAACATCTCTACGAGCTGCGCGTGCGTCTTGTTCGCTGCTGCATTGCCGTGGGGCTTGCCTTTTTTGTCTGCTGGTCGGTGGTGGAGCCCATTTTCAACACGCTGGTCAACCCGCTGCTGGCCGTTTTGCCGGCCAATTCCACAGCCATATACACCACGCTGCCGGAAGGCTTTTTCACGCGCATGTTCATCGCCTTTATGTGCAGCCTGTTTTTGGCCAGCCCAGTCATTTTTTATCAGATGTGGTGTTTTATCGCGCCGGGGCTGTATGATGAAGAAAAACGCTTCATCATCCCCATCGCCTTGGTTTCCGCCTTCTTCTTTATCGCCGGTGGGTCCTTCTGCTATTTTGTGGTTTTTCCCTATGCGTTCAGCTTTTTTGTGAGCTTTTCCACAGAATCCATTGTGGTTATGCCGAAAATCAGCGATTATCTGGACTTTGTGCTCAAACTGATTTTGGCCTTCGGCCTGATTTTTGAAATGCCGCTCTTCGCCTTTTTCCTGGCGCGCATGGGCCTGGTCACTGCGGCCATAATGCGCAAGGTCAGGCGTTACGCCGTGCTGACCATTTTTATCGTGGCCGCCATTTTAACCCCGCCGGACGTGGTTTCTCAACTACTGATGGCTTGTCCCATGCTTATGTTGTATGAGGTGAGCATACTTGTAGCGTCCGCCTTCGGCCGCGGCGGCGTAAAGCCGGATGCTGGAAAAGACAAAGCGGAAGAGAAGCAATAGACGATCCCGGCGGCCGCGGCCGTTATGACTGCTGTACAATATGTCTGTTTCAGGTAAACCCGCGGAGGAATCATGAATGCCCGCAAACCCCGTGTGTCCGAGCAAGAGCGCGAGAGCGCCGAGACCCGTGTTTCCCTTGTCCTGAATCTGGACGGACAGGGTAAGACAAGCATTGAGACCGGCATTGGCCTGCTCAATCACATGCTTGCCCTGAGCGCATTTTGGGCTGGCATGGATTTACAGATTGTCTGCGGAGGCGATCTGAAGGTGGACGCCCACCACAGCGCCGAAGACGTGGGGCTGACGCTCGGCCGCGCCCTGCTGGATGCGCTGGGCGACAAGAGCGGCATTGTGCGTGTGGGCTATGGGCGTGTGCCTATGGATGAGGCGTTGAGTGAAGTCACGCTGGATCTTTCCGGACGGCCCTGGCTGGAATGGCGCGGAGACGACCTTCTGCCGCCAACGCTCGTCGGAGAGGAAAAAGACCTCTGGCGGGAATTTTACAAGGCGTTTGCGAGCAGCGCACGCTGCAATCTGCACGTTGCGTTTTTGTATGGGAAAAATGGCCACCACCTGCTGGAATCAGCGGCGAAGGGCCTTGGTCTCGCCCTTGGGCAGGCCGTGCAGCTGCAAGGCACAACCATCCGAAGCACCAAGGGAGGTCTTGACTGATGCGTGTTCGATTAATCACAACAATACTTGCGCTTGTTTGCTGCTTCGGCGTTCTCGCTTGCGCCCGGCAGGCACACAACACTGGCGAACCGCGCACAACGGTGCTGGGCCAGATCATCCATGTAGCCCCCTTCACCCAGCCTGTCAGCACGAGCGAACTTATCACAGGCTTTATTCCCGAACAGCAGGGCCGCATTCCGATCGACATGCTGCTCTCGCTGGACAAAAAACTGCGCGAAGTGCTGACGACCGATACAAAACGCGGGTGCACTTGGCTTGCCCGTACGCACGACATCCCGAACATGGCGCGATTCCACACGTCAGAGCAGCCGCAGGCGCTGCCGCTCTGGGTGGCGTATGGCAAAAAACAGGGGGCAAAGCTTTTGTTGATCCCGCAGGTGCTGAACTGGAATGAACGCGCCGGCTCCAACGCAGGTGTTGTCAGGGCAGCCCATGTGCGCATTGAATTTTTTCTGCTGAACGTGCCCGAAGGCGCACTGGCGGGGCGTTCTGTTTTTGAGGAAGAGCAGGTAGGCCTGACGGAAAATCTGCTGACGGTCGGCAGCTTTATTCAGCGGCGTGGCGTCTGGGTTACGGCAGATGTTCTGGCGGTGGAAGGTATGCGCAAGGCTGTCAGAGAGTTAGGTTTATGATTTTGTTTCCGGCGGTGGATATACAGCAGGGCAGGGCGGTGCGCCTGAAACAGGGTCGCGCGGGAGAAGCAACCGTTTTTGCTGAAGATCCTGTACAGGCAGCACGGCTGTGGGAGGAACGCGGGGCCAGATGGCTGCATGTGGTTGATTTGGACGGGGCATTTGCTGGCGTGGCGCAAAGCCGGAACATTGTGCAGAAGATATGCCGCGTGGTCGGCGTCCCCGTGCAGCTCGGCGGCGGCATTCGCAACGAGGCAACAGCGCGGGCGTATCTGGATGCGGGTGTGACGCGTCTTATCATCGGCACCTTGGCCCTGGAGAAGCCGGCGGCATTCGCCGCGTTGTGCCGCGCGTTTCCCGGCCGTATAGGCGTGTCGCTGGACGCAGAGGCAGGACGCCTTAAAAG
>JAISKZ010000009.1 GCA_031260725.1 Desulfovibrio sp.
AGATACGCGGCGGAGATGTTTAAGGATGAAGTGAACGCCGCTGGCGGGCTTCTGGTGGACGGCAGGCGTTATCCGCTGGAGTTCATTTACGAGGACAACGAGTCCAAACCGGAATCTGCGGTAAACGCGACACTGAAGCTTATTGACCGCGACAACGTTATCGCCATAGTCGGGCCGCAGTCTTCGCGTCAGGCTGTTCCGGCGGGCGGCGTGGCGGACGACAACGAAGTGCCCATGATTACCCCCTGGTCCACCAACCCGGAAGTCACCAGAGACAGGCCCTGGGTATTTCGGGCTGCCTTCCTGGATCCCTTCCAGGCTCCGGTGGCTGCCAATTTCGCGGCTAAAAAATTCAGCGCTAAAATCGCTGCCGTCATGTTTGAGATTTCTAACGACTATTCCAAAGGGCTGGCCGATAACTTCAAAGAAAGCTGGGAAAGCCTGAACGGTCCCGGCTCCATTATCGCCATGGAGTCGCACGGCCCCAAAGACCAAGATTTTTCCGCCCAGTTGACCAAGATTATCGCCATGAAACCGGACTTCATTTTCCTGCCGGAAAACTACAATTTCGTAGCCTTGATTGTGCGTCAGGGGCGGGAGCTGGGTTACAAGGGGCCGTTCATGGGCTCTGACACTTGGGGTTCCGCCGAATTGATGAAACTCTGCGGCAAGGACTGCATCGGACAGTTTTTCTCCACTCACTACGCCGCTGCCAGAGCCACCGGCGCGACCAAGGCCTTTATCGACAAATACAAAGCCAAATACGGCTATGTGCCGGACGACGTGGCCGCCCTTACCTGGGACGCCGTGATGATCCTCACTCAGGCCATCCAGGACGGCGGCAAAGTGGACAACAATGTCCGCACTATGCGTAAACTCATCCGTGATAACTTGGTGGCCATGAAAAACTTCGACGGCATCACCGGCAGCATGCACTTCGACGCACAGGGCGACCCCGTAAAATGCGCCGTTGTCGTGGAAATTGACCAGAACAGCCAGTTTTCCTTCGTGGAATCCGTTTGCCCCCGGTAATGTAACGAGTTGTTGCAGTATATATCCACAAGACTGAAATCAGCCTGGGCACGGCCGCTTCTGCTTACAGCGGTTCAATGCATTCCACGCCGCCCATATAGGGAACGAGAATTTCTGGCAGACGCACGCTGCCGTCTCTTTGCTGGCCGTTTTCCAGAATAGCGGCCATGGCGCGCCCGGCGGGCAGGCCGGAACCGTTAAGCGTATGGACAAAAGCGGCTTTGCCGCCCTTGGGCTTGAAACGTATGTCAGCCCGTCTGGCCTGAAAATCCGTGCAGTTGGAACAGGAGGATATTTCACGGTACACGCTCTGCGCGGGCAGCCATACTTCCACATCATACGTTTTTGCGGCGCTGAAACCCATATCTCCGGTGCAGAGCGTGACAACCCTGTAGGGCAGTTCCAGAAGTTCCAGCAGCGCACATGCGTGGCCGAGCATGATTTCAAGTTGGTTGAAGCTGTCGTCAGGGTGGGCAAAGCGCACCATCTCAACCTTGGTGAACTGGTGCATCCGTATAATGCCCCTCGTGTCCTTGCCCGCCGCGCCTGCTTCGGAACGAAAACAAGGCGTGGCCGCGCAGTAGGCGCACGGCAGGTCCGCCTCGTCAAGGCTTTCGCCGGAGTGCAGATTTGTCAGCGGCACTTCGGCGGTGGGAATCAGATAATAATCCCGGTCGCGCAACGCAAAAAGGTCTTCCTCAAATTTTGGCAGCTGGCCTGTGCCTGTCATGGCGGCACGATTAACCATAAGCGGAGGACATACCTCAATATAACCGCAGCGCGCGTGCTGATCCAGAAAAAAATTAACGAGCGCCCGCTCAAGACGCGCTGCCCAGGCGAAAAAAACCACAAAACGGCTGCCGGTGATCCGCCCCGCCCGCTCAAAATCAAAACCGCCAAGGCGCGCGCCCAGATCACCGTGTTCCCTGACCGGGAAATCAAAATCACGCGGGCGCGCCCATCGGCGCAGTTCCACATTTTCCGATTCGTCACAACCTGTCGGCACTGAGATATCCGGAATATTGGGCACGCGCAAAAGCCAGGCCTCAACATCGGCTTTGGCCTGCGCAGTTTCAACATCCAGCGCCTTGATGCGGTCAGAAAGCCCGCCAAGCTCCGTCTGCATGGCCGAAATATCCTGCCCTCCGCGTTTGAGGGCTGCAAGCTCGGCAGATGTGGTATTGCGCCTGTTTTTCAAAGCCTCCACCTCGGCGAGCAGAGAACGGCGACGGGCGTCCAGCGCAAGAAATTCACTTACATGAATAGCCGAATGCCGGTCAGCCAGAGCTTTTGCCAGCACTTCCGGCTGTTTTTGCACAAGCTTGAGATCAATCATGGTCGTCCCGCAGTTGGATCAGCCCGCGCTTGATGAGTTTGACATTTTCAATGTTGATCTTCCCCCGGCAGCGCAGGGACATGGTGCGGGCTGTATACCACGGGCGATACCCCCTTGCAAGAGGACTGTTTTCAGGATATCGTCAAACACTATTTATTTTTTACAGATTTCTCAAACCTGCACGAGGCCGCCATGAATTACGTTCGTGTTGTTCTTTCTCTTTCTCTGTTGGTCACCCTGCTGCTCACGGCGTGCGGGCCAAGCAACAACGTGCGTCTGCTGAATCAGCCGCCGCTGGACGCAGCCGTGCTTCCCGCTCCCAACGCCGCGCATGTATGCGTAGTGACTTTCGCCGACAAGCGCTCTGACATGACGAGCCTTGGCGTGCGGCGCGACAACAGCGCCTTTGTCACCAGCGACAATATTTCGGACTGGGTCAGTCGTGCGCTGGCTGACGAACTCGCGCGCAACGGCATGCAGGTTTCGTATTCCACAATGGTAAAACAGGCGAGCAGCGGCAATCCGGACTATCTCGTCACAGGCGAACTGAGCGCCCTGTGGCTGCGTGAGACCTCAGCCACAGACCTTGCCACAGAACTGAGCATTAACTATACGCTGGCCAATCGCCAAAACCGCATTTTGCGCGACGCGTATCATTCTTCACAATCGCGCAGCGGTCTTCCCTCCTCTTCTGCGGCGGAAAATCTGCTGCTGGACACCCTGCGCGATCTCGTGAAACCCGTAGCCCGCAAAATAGTCCAGACTATTGAAGACAAAAAGTAGTTTTTTCGGGCAGCGGGACGGAGCGTTTTTTAACCTTGCCCGCGTTTGAAACCCGGGAGGCATGAGCCATGAAATTGTGTATTATCGGCACGGGGTATGTTGGTCTTGTGAGTGCCGCCTGTTTTGCGGAAATGGGCAATACCGTGACTTGCATTGACGTTAATCCCGCGGTTGTGGAAAAGCTCAATGCCGGCACAGTTCATATTTTTGAGCCGGGTCTCGAAGACATGGTGCGGCGTAGTTGCGCAGACGGTCGTCTGTTCTTCACTGCCCGAGCCGCAGAGGGCATTGCCGGGGCGGACTGCGTTTTTATTTGCGTGGGCACGCCTTCTCTGCCTGACGGTTCGTGTGATCTGAGTTATGTGCAACAGGCGGCCCATGACATCGGTCGCGAGTTGCAAAATGAGCTTATTGTGGTTGACAAGTCCACTGTGCCGGTAGGCACGGCCGACATGGTGCGTGAAATCATAGAAAACGGGCTTGCGGCGCGAAAGAGAACTGATGTCGTCACAGTGGTTTCCAATCCGGAATTTCTTAAAGAGGGCGCGGCAATAGCGGACTTTATGAAGCCGGATCGCGTGGTGCTCGGCACGAATTCTCAAAAGGCTGCTGCGTTGTTGCGCGAACTGTATGCGCCTTTTGCCCGCACAAGGGACAAAATTTTGATCATGAGCCCGCGCAGCGCAGAAATGACAAAATATGCCGCCAACTGCATGCTGGCGACAAAAATTTCTTTTATCAATGAAATAGCGATGATATGTGAACATGTCGGCGCGGATGTGCGTGATGTGCGCACCGGCATCGGCTCGGACACCCGCATTGGGTATCAGTTCATTTATCCTGGCCTTGGCTATGGCGGGTCCTGTTTTCCAAAGGATGTCAAGGCCTTGATTCATACTGCCGACAATGCCGGCGTGGCGCCTTTGCTGCTCAACGCGGTTGAGGCGGTCAACGCCCGCCAGAAACAGCACATGGCGGTGCGCATTCAGGAATACTTTGCTCCGCAGGGCGGCGTGAAAGACAAAACCCTGGCGCTTTGGGGGCTGGCTTTCAAAGCCAATACCGACGATATGCGTGAAGCCGCGTCAGTGAGCATTGTCGGGCTGTTGACTGCAGCGGGCATGCGGGTGCGCGCTTTTGATCCTGTGGCGAGCGGAAATGCGCAACGCCTATTTAAAGAGAACAGTCTTGTTGAAATATTGGATGATCAATATTCCGTCTGCGACGGTGCCCAGGGTCTGCTAGTGGCAACTGAATGGAATCAGTTCCGCAATCCGGACTTTGAGCGCGTTAAATCTCTGTTGACAGCCCCCTTACTTTTTGACGGACGTAATCTCTATGAGGCCGCATCCATGGCGGAACGTGGTTTTGCCTATTTTTGCATCGGGTGTTCGGCGGAGCTTTAAAGCAATTTATCTTGCTGT
>JAISKZ010000066.1 GCA_031260725.1 Desulfovibrio sp.
CAGTATCACATCTGCGCCGGAAGCCTGCAAACATTTTCGTTTCGTCAGGCTGGATCTGGCCGACAATGCAGGCCTTGAGGCCCTTTTTACGCGCGAAAATTTCACTTATGTCGTTAATATGGCAGCGCAGGCGGGCGTGCGTTACAGCCTGCAAAACCCGGCAGCTTATATCAACACAAATCTGACAGGATTCGGGCATCTGCTCGAATGCTGCCGCAACCACAACGTCGCCCACCTGATTTTTGCCTCATCCAGCTCGGTTTACGGCCTGAACACGCAAAGACCCTATTCTGTCCGCCACAATACTGATCACCCGGCAAGCCTGTACGCCGCCACAAAAAAGAGCAATGAACTCATGGCGCACGCCTACAGCCACCTCTTCCGCCTGCCCTGCACGGGAGTACGCCTGTTTACGGTGTACGGCCCTTGGGGCCGGCCGGACATGGCCCCACACATTTTTGCCACAGCTATTGTGCGCGGGCGGGAGCTACGGGTATTTAACGAAGGCCGCATGTGTCGTGATTTTACCTATATTGACGACGTTGTGGAAGCTCTGGCGCGCCTTGTGCCCCTCATCCCCACGCCGGATACGGACTTTGACACGGCCGCGCCGAACCCGGCCGCAAGCTCCGCGCCTTGGCGCGTGCATAATATCGGCAATAACACCCCTGTTGAACTCAACACCTTTATATCCCTGTTGGAAGACGCCTTTGGGCAAAAAGCCCGCAAAACGCTCTTGCCCATGCAGCCCGGCGATCTGGAATCCACCTTTGCCGACATAAACGATATGAATGAACGCACCGGTTTTACGCCCAAAACGCACCTGCGCGAAGGCATTGCCCGCTTTACGGCCTGGTACAGGGAATATTACCAATCATGACGGAGCATCCCACCCAAACGCCGCCTCGCACGCCGCCGGAAATTCTCGCACCCGCGGGCGACTCTGACTCGTTTCTGGCCGCGTTGGCCGCGGGAGCGGATGCCGTATATGTGGGACTCAAGCATTTTTCCGCCCGGATGAAAGCGGAGAACTTCAGCCTGACAGAGCTTTCGCGCCTGACAGATCTGGCGCACGCAGAGCAAAGGCGCGTCTACGTCACCATGAACACTCTGCTCAAACCATCGGAAATAAAGGCAGCCTACCGTCTGATCGTGCGCCTTGTGCGGCAGGCAAGGCCGGACGGCCTGATCATACAAGACATGGGAATGCTTGATCTAGCCCGTCAGGCAGGATTTGAAAAGGGACTTTTTCTCTCCACCCTTGCCAATGTGACCCACCCGCGCGCGCTTGTCGCTGCGCGCTGCTGTGGAGCGGACAGGGTCATCCTGCCGCGGGAGCTCTCCATTGACGAAATACGCATGATGGACGCGGCCTGTCCTGACGGACTCAACCTGGAATGTTTTGTACATGGCGCATTGTGTTATTGCGTTTCCGGCCGCTGCTGGTGGTCAAGCTACATGGGAGGTAAAAGTGGGCTGCGCGGCTATTGCGTTCAGCCATGCAGACGCCTCTACAGCCAGGGCACACCCGCTGTCCGCCGCCATGAACACAAACGCATTGCGGAAGACATTTATCATCATGAACGCCGCAGAGCATCCGGCGGCAAAGGGCGGGAAGGGCGCTTTTTTTCCTGCCTTGATCTCTCGCTGGACGTGCTCACGAAAACCCTCCTCGGCATGCGCCGTCTTGTTTCCTGGAAAATTGAAGGCCGTAAAAAAGGCCCTCATTATGTTTATCACGTTGTCACGGCCTATCGCATGCTGCGGGGCGACGCCTCTGACCCCAAGGCACGTAAAATGGCGCAGGAACTTCTGCAAATGGCATTAGGACGCCCTCTCACCAGAGCGCGCTTTCTGCCTGCCAAAGAGCGCGTGCCTACCGACCCCGGCGGACAGACCTCTTCCGGCCTTCTGGCGGGCAAAATCAGTATGGCACAAAACGGGAGCGCGTTGCTCAAGCCGCATTTTGATTTACTGCCCAGTGATTACCTGCGTGTCGGCGTTGAAGATGAAACTTGGCACGCCACGCTGCCCATCACCCGTCGAGTCCCCAAGGCAGGCACATTAACTTTGCGTACGGCAAAGCACAAAACACCCAAAAACGGTACCCCTGTTTTTTTGATTGACCGGCGCGACCCTCAACTCGCAGCGGCGATTGCCCCCTGGCAGGCCAAACTTCGCGAGATGCAGGGCCGCCCTGCAAAAGCCGTTGACGCCTCACTCCGTCTTTCTCTGCCCATCCAGTCTGCCTCACAGCCGGATATGCTTCTGCGCGCAAGCGTGCCGCGGGGCAGGGAAACGCGCTTTAGCCGTAAGTTTGAGACGGCGCTCTGGCTTTCGCTACGTAGTGCCGCGCTTTCCCGCACTGTAGTTCCACGTGTTGTCTGGTGGCTGCCGCCGGTTGTCTGGCCGGAAGAAGAAAATTCCCTTGCCCGCCGCATAGAGCATCTCCGCCGCGACGGTGCGCGGCGTTTTGTCTGCAACGCCCCCTGGCAGCGCTGCTTCTTTCCTGAGCCGTCAGACAGCGTGCAGCTTGTGGCTGGTCCTTTTTGCGGCGCAGCCAATGCCGCAGCACTGGGCGTGCTGCAGAAAATGGGCTTTACAGCCGCTTTTGTCAGTCTGGAGCTTGCCCGTGACGATTTGCTCGCGCTGCCGCGTCAGAGCCCCCTGCCGCTCGGTCTTGTTCTCACCGGGTTCTGGCCTGTGGGCATCAGCCGTTTTGGCCTGTTGGGCGTCAAGACGGATACGCCTTTTGTCAGCCCCAAGGGAGAAATGTTTTGGGCACGCCGCTATGGCGCCAATATCTGGCTCTACCCCGGCTGGCCTCTTGACCTGACTGAAAAACGCAAGGAGCTTGCGGACGCGGGCTACAGTTTCTTTGCGCATATTGAGGAGCACACGCCGCCCGGCTTGCCCGAATCGCGGCGTCAGGCTTTTTTTAACTATGACGGACAACTCCTCTAACATGTTTTTCGCTCTTATTTTACAAATATGCTGACCTTTACTGCCGATCTCCATATTCATTCCCGTTTTTCGCGCGCCACCAGCAAGCAGCTCAACCCGTTAACTCTTGCGGCCTGGGCTTCTTGCAAGGGCATAGACGTGCTTGCGACGGGCGATTTCACACATCCGCAATGGCGCGCGGAATTGCGGGAACATTTATGTCTTGACGAAGAAAGCGGCTTCTACCGTCTGACCAGTCCTGCTCCTCTTCGGGAAATTGACATTCCTTTTGTCCCTGCAACCGCCTCAGACACGCTTTTTTGCCTTCAGGCAGAAATTAGTTCCATTTACAAACGTCATGGTAAGGTCCATAAAGTACACAACCTTGTCTATGCACCCACCCTTGAAGATGCTGACCGCATTGCTGACAGGCTTGCTTGTGTGGGCAATCTCTCTGCCGACGGACGGCCCATACTGGGACTTGACAGCCGTGATCTGCTTGAAATTGTTTTGGAGGCTGCTCCGCACGCCGTCCTGATACCGGCTCATATATGGACCCCCTGGTTCTCCCTTTTCGGTTCAAAATCAGGCTTTGATCGACTGACTGACTGCTTCGGCGATCTTTCCTCACACATTTTTGCGCTTGAAACCGGACTGTCATCTGATCCTGCCATGAACCGCCTTGTCAGCCAGCTGGACAACTTTGCTCTCATTTCAAATTCCGATGCACATTCCCCTGCAAATCTCGGAAGAGAAGCAAATCTTTTTGCAGGACCTCCCTCCTTTACAGGCTTGTTTGCAGCACTGCGAGTCGCGGCGGCGCGACGGACGGATCAAACGTCTTCCTGCCGTTTTCTCGGCACACTGGAATTTTGCCCTGAGGAAGGCAAATACCATCTTGACGGCCACAGAGCCTGTAATGTCGTTCTTGAACCGCATGAAACGCTGGCACTCAACAATATTTGTCCTGTCTGCAGCAAACCCCTGACCATTGGCGTCCTGCATCGTGTGATTGCGCTCGCTGACAGGGAGACGCCACCTGAACTGCCGCTGGAACCGTCGGCAAAGCCGCTGATACCCCTGCCTGAACTACTTAGTGAAATTCTTGGCGTCGGGCCGGCATCCCACAAAGTTCACGACTGCTATATACGCCTCTTGCGTGACCTCGGGCCGGAATTGCGCCTCCTCTGTCTCTTGCCTGAAGCCGATATACGTGCGCGCTGGGATGTGCTCGGTGAGGCTGTTGCGCGCATGCGCCGCGGTAATATTATCCGCAACGGCGGTTTTGACGGTCAGTATGGTTCAGCGCGCGTCTTCACACCTGAAGAGTTACGCGATATACGCGCCGGAAGCAGGGCGTTGCCCGGCTTTGCATTGCGCAGTGAGCCGCAGTCCTCTCCTGCAACAGACATGCGGGCGTCCGCAAGGCTTCAAAAGCATTCCTCCACGGTACTTGAAGAACGGCCTGCGACATCTCTGATTTTCCACGAACAGGGGGGCCTTTCTGAGGAACAGCGAGCCTCGCTTACCGCCGGTCCCGCCCCTGTTCTTGTTCTTGCGGGACCAGGCGCCGGAAAGACCCGCATTTTGACAGGCCGCTTGCAATGGCTGCTTGAGCACGGCATAGAGCCGCGGCGGATTGTTGCCCTCACCTTTACTCGTCGCGCTGCGGGCGAATTGCGTGAACGCCTGTCGCGTGCATTGCCGCATATGCGCGAGCATCTGCCGCGCTGCGACACCCTGCACGCCCTTGCCTACAGTGTTGTTCAGACGCATTATCCAAAATCTCTCCTGTTGACGGATGACGCCTCTTACGCGCTTTTTGCAGCGGCAAATCCCGCCATTGCGCAACGTGACTTGCGGAGACTTTGGGATATAATCTCCCTAGCCCGCGAGACCGGCGGCACTCTTGCTGAAGTCGCCCAGCTTGCCGTTGATCGCTATAATCAACGTAAAACCGCAAATCCGGAAATCCGCCTGCTGGACTATCAGGATCTGCTGGAAAGCCTTTTGGCGCATTTGCCCACGCTTCCGCCGGCAGAACGTCCGCTTCATGTGCTTGTGGATGAAGTCCAGGATCTTTCGCCCGTCCAGCTTGAGCTTGTCCGTGCCATGCTGCCCGCTGACGGCCAGGGTTTTTTCGGCATAGGCGATCCTGATCAAGCAATCTATGGTTTTCGAGGTGCCGGACAAAACTGCGCAGCAGTCCTTGCAGACTTCTGGCCGCAACTGTCCCTGTACCGTCTTGGACAGAGTTACCGTTCTGGGCAGGCGGTTCTCACGCTGGCGCAGGCGCTGCTTGGCGGCAGAGCAGCGTGCGCCCCGTTGAACGCTGTACGGCGCATTGACTGCAGCATCCATCTCTTGGACGCGCCGGACGATCATGCGGAGGCCGACGCCATAGCCCGCCGCATACAACGCCTGCTTGGCGGCACAAGCCATACGCTGCTTGATCAGACATGCTCCAATGACGAAGACCGCGCAACGTGTGACGAGCCGGAAACGCTTTCTCCCTCGGATATTGCCGTGCTGGTTCGCCTCAAAGCACAAATGCCGGTATTGCGACGGGCTTTGGAGCGCGCTGGCATTCCCTGCGCAGCCCCTGCCGAGGAAAATATACTGCAGGATCCTGTTTGCGGACGCCTACTCAAGATGGCTGCAGCACACTGCGGATTTGCGAATCTGTCTGTATCTCTCGGCCCGCCCCTCCCGGCTGATGACACAATATTGGTTGAGGACTTCCCATGGACTGCCGGTTTTCTTCCCTCCCCGACCGAAATCTTCCCCTGGCTCGCCCGCCAACCTTGGGCAGGAGAGCACGTCAGCAGAAGTAGGGCATGGCGGGAAGTCTGCCGCCTTTTTCAGGAATGTGGTGGCTGGGAGGAACTCTTTCGC
The DNA here is from genome assembly GCA_031260725.1 of Desulfovibrio sp. Classification (GTDB taxonomy): domain Bacteria; phylum Desulfobacterota; class Desulfovibrionia; order Desulfovibrionales; family Desulfovibrionaceae; genus Desulfovibrio. The sequence goes on from JAISKZ010000066.1 coordinate 5,839, forward strand.
CGTCTGATCTGGCTTCAGGAGGCTGAACTAGCGCGATCCAAGGCGGAACAAGTGCAAATTCTCACTCTCCATGCCTCAAAAGGGCTTGAATTTGAAGCTGTTTTTCTGCCTGGGCTGGAAAACGGCCTGTTGCCGTTGCGTCGCGGCCTGCTTTTGCGTTGCGAAGACAAGGCCGCTGCTGACAGCCCCACAGCCCAGACACTGGCAGATAACAAAGAAGATGAATCAGGTGAGGCCGGCTCTGATGTTGAGGATGAACGTCGTCTGCTCTATGTCGGGTTGACACGCGCCGCACGGGTGCTGTTTCTGAGCCGCGCAACGCAGCGTGTGCTGTGGGGAACAAGGCTCCGCCTTGCGGGGTCACCATTTCTTAACGACATCAAACAATTCTGCCGCCCAAGCGCTCTTGTAAAGCACAAACGTGCCGCAGCGCGCCGACTTTCGCTGCTGTCCGTTGTGGGAACAAACTAGAGCGTTTTGTATGTGTTTCGCTGTGCCGTATGGGTTGTGAAAATTCGGATAGCCTTGATAGAGAGCTGCGTAACTGGTGGCGATGGAATGAGAATAATGGTTATGAATAATATGTGATCTCCCCTTCTCCGTCAGCCTTCGTTGGGCGTCTGGAGCGATCCTGCTGCTGGACAATCGGTCGCGCCTTCACTACACTGCCGACATGAAAATTTCCCGTCAGTCTGGGCTTGAGCGCCGCGATCTGTTGGAAATGGAAGACATGCTGCGCCGGAATCTGGCGGATTTTTTTTCCTTCAGCGGGCACGCCCTGTATTTTCCCACAGAATCCGCGTCGGCAACGCCGAAGCTTGTGCCGCAAGAGCGGCGTCTGCTTCTGCCGCTTGTTCAGAAAAATCGCCTGCTGGGCGTTTTTATGGCGCGCGGCGTGCGCCTGCGCGAGATCAGATCACTTTTGCCAGCCCTGCCCGCAGTGGCCGCGCTTTGCCTCGACAATCTTGCGCTTGTGAAAGCCGCGCGCACAGACGCGCTGACTTCTCTTGCCACGGAAGAGGCTTTTTTTGCCGATATTCAGCAGCAGGCCCTTCGCGTGCGCGCTTTTCTGGATGACCCTGCCGCAACAAGCAATCAGTCCGCTCCCCTGCACAGCTTGTGTTTTGGGCTTGTGTTGTTGCGCCTGTGTAACGGCAAAGAAACTGCCCTGCGTGTGGGTTATGCCTCTGAAAATGCGCTGTTGCGCAAGCTGGCGCAGGCGTGCGCGGCCGACCTGCCCGAGGGAGTACAGGCAGCCCGCGTGGGGCGTCATGAACTGGCTCTTGTGCTCCCTGTCGGCGGGCGTATGGCCTGTCACGATCTGGCCCGCGCAGCGCTTGACCGTATGGAAACCGTGCGTCTGCCCGATCCGTTGACAGGCAGACCTATTCGCCCCGTGCTCTGCGCGGGGCACGCGCTGTATCCGCAGGACATGCGGGGAGCGGAGATGCGTCTGCCCATGTTTGAACAGGCCCGCAGGCTCATGTCGCTGGCAGGGCTCGCGGCGGACGTTGCGCGGGACGGCATGGCCGGAACGGGCAAAAGCCGCGTCATGCCTTTTGCCCGTATTTTGCACGAAGGCGGCGTTGTGCTGCAAAGTCTTCAGGGCGCGCGTCTGCGCGTCAGCCTCGGCCGTCGGGCCAAGGCGGCCGAGGGAATGCGCTTCGCTGTGCACAGCCCGGAGAAAGGCCGGGAAACAGGGCGTACCTGCAAAGGCGAAATTGTGCTGTTGCAGGTGGAGGAGTCATGCGCCATTGCGGAAATTCTGTACATTGCCGGCGCGGCGAACATGCCTGCGCCGGGCGATGGACTGACCCTGCTTGATCCGGCGTCAGCACCGGCTGCGCAGCCGCAGACACATATTGTTGTCAGTGCGGCAGACTGCGCGCATGGTGCAAAAGGGGGAGGCCTGTGCGGCTACGGCGATTTTTTGAAGCGTTCAGGCTTTGAAATGGAGCGGTCGGCGCGTTTTACGCTTGCCCTGATGCGTCTTGACAAGGCAGGGTCACGGGCCTGCGCCGGGGCATTCAGGCTTTGGCGCTCTCTCGTGTCCGTGTCTGGCAGCGCGGGAGGCGGCGATGCGCCTTTTGGCGGAAGATACGGCGACAACGGCCTGATTTTGTTTCATCCCGGCGTAGCGCCGGAAGATGTGGCGCCGGTCTATCGCCGTTTGTGCGAATGTCTTGCCGAGCGTGGCCTTGGCGCGGCGTCCGGCGTGGCAGGCTACCCTTTTTTGCGCTATACAAAAGCCGAGATGCGCGACTGCGCTTTGAAAGCGCTGGAATACGCGCTTTTGCTGCCGGAACCGAAAGCCGGGGTATGTAATTCTCTTGCGCTGAACATCAGTGCGGACAGGCTTTACAGTCTTGGCGACGTATTCGGAGCGGTGGAGGAGTATAAGCTCGCCCTGCTGGCGGACAAGGCCAATGTGATGGCCTTGAATTCGCTTGGCGTGTGCATGGCCCCGCCCTCGGACGCAGACAGGCGGCGCGTCGTCATTTTCTGGCGGCCTTGAAGCGCGGGGCTGACGGGCCTTTGGCAGGGCAGACCTGTTACAATTTGGGCGCAATCTGCCAGAGCCTTGGCGAGCGCCGCGCCGCGGGCCATTATTATCGCCGTTGCATCGCTGTTGTGCCGAATCACAGCTTTGCCCACATCCGTCTTGGGCAGATGTGTGAAGAACGCCGCAGGCCGGGGCAGGCAAAGCGTTTTTACGAACGCGCGGCGGCGTTGGAAGACGCGCAGCCGGACAGCCCGGGCACGGCGCGACGGCTGCTGGCTGGGCTTGCGGCGCGCGGGCGGCAACAGGGCGAAGCGAGGGAACTCTTGCGTGAGGCGCTTTTGCGCAACCCGGATGACGCGGCGGGCATGCTGGCGCTGGCCAGACTGTATTTGAACGGCAAAGAGGATCCGTCGCTTGCGGGAATGCTGGCCCGCAGAAGCGCGGCATTGCGCGACTGCCCGAAGGCGTGGCAAACATTGGCGCGGGCGATGCGCGTCTTGGGACGCGAAGCGGAAGCGCGGCTTGCGGAAGCGAGAGCCGAGCGGATTCCGTAACCTGTTGTTCAGCCGCGGTCATATGTCGAAGAGCATCTCCAGATCGTCGCGCGTGAGCGGCTTCCATGTTCCTCTGCCGGGAATGATGGCCTCGGCCATGTCGCGCTTGCTTGCCTGCAGTTTGACAATTTTTTCCTCCACCGTGTTCTCACAAATGAGCTTGTAAGAAAAAACCTGACGCGTCTGGCCTATGCGGTGCGTGCGGTCTGTGGCCTGATTTTCCACAGCCGGGTTCCACCACGGGTCGTAGTGGATCACATAGTCGGCTGAGGTCAGATTCAGACCGGTGCCGCCTGCTTTTAGAGAGATGAGAAAAATGGGTATATTGGGGCTGTTGTTGAACTTGTCTACCATTTCAAGGCGTTCCTTGCTCGCTCCGTCAAGGTAGCAGAAGGGCATTTTTGAGGCATCGAGCCATTGCCGTATGATGTGCAGCATCCGCACAAACTGCGAAAAAACAAGCACTTTGTGCCCACCTTCCACTATTTCTGTGACCATCTCCTTGAAAGCGTTAAACTTGCCTGACGGCAGATTATTGCTGAAGCCCGGCATCTCTATTTTGAGCAGACGCGGGTGGCAGCATATCTGACGCAGTTTGAGCAGCGCGTCCAGAATGGACATCTGGCTTTTGGCAATGCCTTTTTCGTCCACATCAGCCAGCACCTGGGCGCGCAGCTTGCCGGCAAGGGCTGCATACAGCTCTGCCTGAGTGTCTTCAAGCGCGCAGAAGGTCACGTTTTCGAGTTTGGGCGGCAAATCCTGCGCCACTTCAGCCTTGGTGCGGCGCAGAATAAAGGGGCGAACGCGGGAGCGCAGGTATTCCAGTGTTTCCAGATTGCCGTCCTTGATGGGTTTGACAATGCCGCACTGGAATGCGTGCTGTGATCCCAAAAAGCCCGGCATGAGAAATTCAAAGAGCGACCAGAGTTCAAAGAGGTTGTTTTCAATAGGCGTGCCCGAAAGGCACAGCCGCATGCGCGCGTTCAGGCGGCGCACGGCGCGGGCAGTGATGGTGTTGGGATTTTTTATGTTTTGGGCCTCATCCAGAATGACGGTGTTGAAGTCGTACTTTTCCATCTCTTCCAGATTGCGTCGCAACAGAGCGTATGTGGTGACGACAATGTGAGCGTCCGCCGCATGTTTGAGCAGATCCCCGCGCCGCGCGCCGTAAATAATGACGCGTTTCAGGTTGGGCACAAATTTTTTCGCCTCGCGTTCCCAGTTGGGTAAAACAGACGTGGGCACAACGATGAGGTTTGGGCCCTCACTGTGTCGTTCAGCCATATATTGAATAAAAGCGAGCGTCTGCACGGTTTTGCCAAGGCCCATTTCATCGGCCAGAATGCCCCCGAAGCCGTATTCCGAAAGAAAATTCAGGTATGAGAGGCCCTGCTGCTGGTAGGAACGCAAGGATGCGTTCAGTCCCTTGGGCGAAGCAATGGGCGTGATTTCGCGGAAAGAGCGGATTTTTTCGCGCAGGGAGTTCCAGAACGAGTCTGTGGTCGCGTTCGGCATATCCTCCAGCAGAGTGTCGAGCACAGGAGCTTCAAACTGCTGAAATTTCTGTTGCGGGGGTTTTGAAGGGTCCAAGCCCAGGCTTTGCAGCCTGCGGGCAAGTTTTGACAGCCAGGCCTCCGGCAGGCGTGTGTATGCGCCGTCTTTCAATTGCACATAGCGTTTGCCGCGTGCCCATGCCTTCCATATTTTTTCAAGCGGCAGGCTTTGGCCTTCATAATTCACGTTGATGTCGAGCGAAAACCATTTTTCTTTTTCATTGCTTGTCACATCTGCCGTGATAACGGATTTTGCCGCGCGCACTTTGTAGCGGGTGAGCGCGTGTTCTCCGTAAATACGGTAATAATCCACCATTGCGGGGTAAACATCGAGCAGAAAGGCGATGGCCTCTTCCGGTTCAAGAAACCAGAGTTTTGTCGAGCGCGACTGAAAGCCGGCTTGGGCGAGTTCGGTGAGCAGCTGGACTTCTTTTTCCTGATGACGGCGCACCAGATAGGTTTTGTCCTTGTATACGTAGCTGCCTGTCTGGAAGTCGGGATTCGGCCCGTTTATGGTGAACTCGCCGTGAATGGTTTCATAAATATTGTCTATTTCCAGCGTCAGCAGACTGCCTTCTTCATCCAGAAAGAGTTTGGGATTGTATGTGGCCGGCTGAAAAATGGGGCTCATGAGTTTTAAAAATTCCTGCGGCTGGTAAAGCTCCGAGGCCGGCATCCTGCTCCAGACGCGGTCCAGAAATTCTGAAATTTCCTCGTGCGGCACAACGGGGCAGTCGTGCAGGAGTTTGTGTACAAGTTCGGGGTTCAGACATGTCTGCACAGGGTAAAATTTGTGGTTAAAGCAGACCCACAGCGGCATTTGCCCATGAAAGGTGGTGGTGGGCTGTTCCGCACGGGATGGGCCGTCTTCGTCCGCCTGTTCATTCATTGTGCGTATTGTCAGGGGCGGGCGGCCTTCATGCTGAATGAGCACCTGAAAGCGCAGACCAGCATCGTCCAGAATAGGGTTGAGTTTCAGGGCAAAGGGGTCGCTCTCAATACCGCAGGGCTGATCCGTATCTTCCCAGAGCAGATAATATTCGTTGCGTATGGCCCAGAAAAACCAGGAGAGGAGTCCGTCAGGAATTTCAACCCGGTGGCCGTAGTAGTCGAGGCAACGGCCTATCTGACTGGCCACGTGCGGCAACTGCGGTGAAGCTTCGCACCAGTCCGGGTTGTAGATGATCTGATCAAGCGTCACTTCCGTATGTATGCTGGAGAGGCCGGTTTTGTTCTGGCGCGCCCGGAAAAACGATACAAGCAGGCGGCCATCCTCCGGCGTGAAGCGAAAAATCAGGTAGTAGCGACCTGGCTCCGTTTCTATAGCTGTGGAAAAAAAGCTGCGGAAACTGTGCTTCCAGTCCACGGCCACCGGGGAATCGTCCATAGCGTCGCCCTGTTCCCTGCGTATGTCTTCCATAAGGAGCAGGGCAAGCGCCGCCACATGGCGGCAGACGCCGGAAAAAGCGTCCGGGCAGTTGCAGTGGCTGGATGTTGCGCGGTCGGTCAGGGAAAATTTCAGGGAAGGGGTATACACCTGAAGATTTTCTCCCTGCATGGAACCCTGCGCCGTCCAGGTTTCTCCTTCCTGAATATTTATTTTTTGCACCTCGTTGCCGGAGAGTATATGATGTGCCGCGTCACGGATGTATTCCTGCACGGAATCCCGCAGGAACATCCTGCACATTTCACTCACGGCGCTTTGTTCTGAACGGCTCATGTTCAGAAATTAACACAGGGCTTGAGACAAAGGCAACATAAGCGCATACTGTATGAATAAATTTTTTTGCATGCGTTTTGTCTTTCCGGTTGCGGCGGCTGTCCTTCTTGCGCTCTGTCTTCCTGCGTTTTCAGACGCTGTCGGGGAAAAGGACGATACAGGCCCGGCCTTTGGCGACCGCATTATTTTCGGCAGCGTTGGCGAAGCTTCCAATCTCATACCCTATTTGTCCACCGATTCGGCTTCACATGAAGTGGCTGATCTGATTTTTGTCGCGCCGCTGCGCTACAACGCCGATTTGCAGATTGAGCCCTGGGCTGCGGAAACCTTTTCTGTGGAAGACGAAGGGCGTCTTTTGCGTTTTACCCTGCGCAAGGGCATATTGTGGGAAGACGGGCGGGAACTGACGGCGGAGGACGTGGCCTTTACCTACAGACTTGTGATTGACCCGGCCACGGCAAGCCCCTATGCTGATGATTTTTTGCGCGTCAAGGAATTTCGCGTGACGGGCCGCTACAGCTTTGAGGCGCGGTATGAAAATTTTTTTGCGCGCGCGGTCGCCTCGTGGATGAACCCCGTGTTGCCCAAACACATTCTTGAGGGGCAGGATATACGCAAAACGCCTTTTTCCCGCAAACCACTGGGCGCCGGGGCCTATCGCCTGAAAGACTGGGCGTCTGGCAGCCGCATCACCCTCGCCGCCTCGCCCACGTATTTTATGGGCCGTCCGCGCATTGCAGAGGTGGTGTACCGGATTATTCCCGACAACGCCTCCATGTTTATGGAAACCCGCGCAAACCGTCTGGACGTGATGAATTTAAGTCCCCTGCAGTACCTGCGTGAAACCGACGGTCCCGCATGGGAGGCAAATTTTGATAAATACCGCTATATTGCTTCCGTTTATGTTTTCCTGGGCTTTAATATGGAGCACCCTTTCTTCAAGGATGTCCGCGTGCGCAGGGCCATATCCCTTGCCGTGAACCGCGACGATATTGTGAAGGGGGTGCTGCTGGGGCAGGGCGTGCCGGCATTTGGACCTTTTATGCCGGGAACCTGGGCTTCTCACCCTGCGCTTGCGCCTGTTCGTCAGAATGTGGATGCCGCCGCAGCTCTGCTGGCCGAAGCAGGTTTTGCGGACAACGACGGAGACGGTGTGCTGGAAAGGGACGGCCGGCCCTTTTCTTTCACAATATTGACCAATCAGGGTAACGACCAGCGCATTCTAACGGCCGAGGTCATTCAGAACGAGCTCGCCGCCGTGGGCATAGACGCGCGCATACGCACGGTGGAATGGGCGGCTTTTATTCGCGAATTTGTGAACAAAGGCCGCTTTGACGCTGTTATTTTGGGCTGGACTATTCCGCAGGATCCGGATATTTATACAATATGGCATTCTTCCCAGGCGTTGGAGGGTGGCCTGAATTTTACGCATTACATCAGCAGCGAGGTGGACGAGCTGCTGGAAAAAGCGCGCACAACTCCCGACCAGGGCGTCAGAGCGGCGCTGTATCGTCGTTTTCAGGAGGTTCTGGACAGGGACCAGCCCTATTGTTTTTTATTCGTGCCCTATGCCCTGCCGCTTGTGCAGCGGCGCTTCATGGGCATAAAGCCCGCGCTTGCCGGCATCATGTATAATTTTGACGAGTGGTGGGTTCCCAGGGGCGCGCAACGCTATACGGTGACGCCGTGACTGCCTGACGCCGCGTCTGTCACCTCGGAAGGCATGCCCCACTGCCCCGGTATGGGCGCTGTTATTGCGGCCTTTTCCCCGAGCCAGGGGTTGAAATAGCCGTAACGCAGCCAGGGGCAGAGTTTTTTGAGGCGTTTCATAAATGCCGCGAGTCCCATGCATGGGGAAGGTTGCGCCGCGTCCGCTGTCATGGTGAAGTGCCATTCCGGGTCAATGTTCAAATTTCGCCACTGCACCATGTTGACGCCGTTTTCGCCGACAAGCCGCGCAAGCGCGGCGAGTTCGTCTTCCGTATCTGTGATGCCGGGAAAAAACAAAAGATTCAGCGAAACAAAAATGCCGTGTTCTCTCGCCTCGCGCATGGAGCGGCGCACGTCGTCAAAATTGTAGTCCACGGGGCGGTAATAGCCGTGGTACAGACTGTCGCGGGCGCTGTTCAGGCTTACCCGCAGGCTTGTCAGGCCCGCTTGCGCAAGGCGGATAACGGCCTCGGGCCGGGACGCGTTGGTGTTGCAGTTGATGGTGCCTCTGCCGCCGCCGTCCCGGAACGTCCGTATGCTTTCAGCAAGCAGATCCGCGTCCATCAGGGGGTCTCCCTCGCAGCCCTGACCGAAGGAATAGACGGGATGTCTTGTTTCGCGTTGTTCGTGCAGGCGCATGACCTCCACAATTTCCGGCGCTGTCGGGCTGAAAGAGAGGCGGCATTGCGGCGTTGTCGCCACCGGGGAGTTCGCGGCCTGTGCAGAAATGCAGCCCGCGCAACGCGCGTTGCAGGCCCGCTGCGTCGGCAGGGGCGCTTCATAGCGGCCAAGCGCGAAATTGCGCGCCGCCGGGCAGGCATAGCGCAGCACGCAATTGTTCAGAATATGGCTGATCAGACGGTTTCCGGGGTACGCGCGCAGAAGCCGGCGCACATTTTGTTCGATGCGGGCCGGCGGAATATCCTGAAATTGCTGGCGCGGGTCTGTATCTACCCTGCGGGCGCAGACATAAAAGCGACCGTCGGCAAAGCCTACTGCCCCATAAGCAAAGAGCGGCAGCGGGGGCGCGTTTGCGTCGCTTTTATACGCGGGATGGGCTGAAAGCGTGTGCCCTGGTGCGACAAAAGCGGCCACAGCCGATTCCGGCAGGCATGTTACCCTGCCGCTTTGCGGGTCAAGCCCCGCGGCGCGGCGGCCGGGCAGGAGAAAGAGCTTGCTTTCCGGGGGCAGTGGAAGCATTTCGTCCGGGCGCGGGAGGCCCCATTGGCCGCCGCGGCGGCAGACCATCAGCAATTGCGGGGCGTCGTAAATATTGCCGTTTTCGTCGGCCATGACAGTGCGGGGCTGGAGACGTGTTTTGGACATGCGCCGTGATCTTTTGTTAAGAATGAATTATGGTCATTTCAATCCGTTCCGCAACGGATTCTGGTCAATTGTATCTTGCTCAAGCTTGCGTGAAGGTGTAAAAACGCTGCATCCTGTTTGTGAGGCGAGCCATGTTTTCTATTATGTTGTTCATGTTTTTTGGTTTTTCAGGCATATTGCTTGTGTTGTTCTTTATGTTGCGCAACGGAGAGCATCAGTACAGGGCGTTGCGCGATGAACTGGACAAGACGCAGGCGCTTCTGCTGGCCGTTGAAGCGCGGCTGAACGTCCCGAATGCGGCGGACGCCGGGGAAGATCCCTTCCTCAAAATGACCGATGAAAAAAGCGTCTCACCGGAACAGGGCGGCTTTGATCCGGCGCTGGATATGCATTTTGACTCCGCCGCCGTGCAGGTTCAGCCGGCCGCCACGGGCAGTGAAAACTTGATACTGCGCCAGACACACAGGGATAACACAGTGTAAAACCTGTTGTTGTGACATTAGTCCAGGGCTTGCGCGGCGTCAAGGCTCGACAGATTTGGCCTGTGTGGTCATGTTGCACAGCAATTATTTAAAACAGGTATATTTTTTATGCGCTTCCGCAAATCGGCGACACATAAAAAATATATAGTCCACAGAGTTACGAGCGCAGGTAGTGGAGTAAGGGCAATTTCATGCTGCATGTTTTCAGCCGCTTCCGTTTGCTGTTGGGCATTGTGCTGGCGCTGCTTTTTTCAGCGGCGGCGGCCTGCTGGTTTTTTCAACGCAATTTCGGGTACTTTGCACAGCAGTATCTGGACAAACTGTCTGTGGAGACAGGCCTTGCGATACGCGCGCAAAGCGTGCGCGCAACGCTTTGGCCCGCGCCGTCTTTTGTTGCTCAAACGCTTTCCGTAGAAAGCGCGGATATGCGTTTCAGCGCGGCAAAAGTGACTCTGTGCCTTGATTTGCCCGCTCTGCTGCGGGGCAAAGTTGTTCTGAAAAGCCTTTTACTGGCGCAGCCGGCTGTGAAGGGAGAGGTTGCCCCTGACGACGCGCGGAAACTTACGGCGTTTTTCTCCGCCCCGACACAAGGGGAGGCCTTTGCGCCGTCAGAGGATATGCGCCTGACCGTTGAACAGGGCGAGGCGGATCTGGCAGGAAAGGACACTGCCCGTCTGCAACTCTCAGGGATGGATTGCGATCTTTCTGTTCTACAGTCGAAAGCCGGCGGACGGCGGGTCAAGGCGGATGTTCGCGGTGCTGTCCGCATAGACGGCGCGATCACGCCTTTTGCTCTCGGCGGCGTTGCCGTGACCCGCGGCAGGAGCAATCAGGGCGGGCGCCTTGTTGACTTTGAAGATATTGACATGCGGCTTGGCGGGGACAGCGCGCGGCTCAATGCTGTTTTGACGCGGCACGATGCGGACGCCGCAGGGTTCAGTCTCGCGGGGAGTCTGCATGTACAGCACGTCAGCCTGACCCGCTGGCTCGGATTTGCCCGCAACCTTTCCCCTGGTCTGCAATGGGCGCTTGACAGCGTGACGGACGCTGTTCTGGATTTTTCTCTGGACGGGCGGGGGCTTTCTGTGCCGCATATTGAGGCGAGCGCGGCGGGCGGGCGTTTTACAGGTTCCGGCGGCGTGCGGACCTGGGCAAATCCGGAAGTGGCTCTGGACTTGACAGCCGACAGGCTCAGACTTGAAACGGGGATTCCCGAAGCCGTGGGGCGCTTGCCCGAGCCGCCGGACTTCCCTCACGGTCCTTTGACTCCCATGCCCGGAGAACCGCTCAAACCTGGTGAAATCGGCGTCGATTACAATATCCGTCTTGGCGCGCGGACGCTGGACTATGGTTCCGTGGCCTTTGAGAACGCCGGCGTGGCGATAACGCAGGGCAAACAGGATGAGAATGGTCTGGAAGACACGCTGCTGACGGCTGACGCACGTTTTTGCGGCGGGAGCCTGCATGGAGAGGCGGTGTTTGGCGGCGGTCATGCCAACCCTTATGCCGTCAATCTGCGTTTTCGCGATGTGGACGGCGCTGCCGCGTCCGAAACCCTGGCTGTGCTGCCGGTAAACAAAGGCCGCTTGCGGGGCGATGTGCAGATCACAAGCCAGGGTCGTTCCATTGCGGAATTTCTTGAAAAACTCCGCGCCAGGGTTGATGTGGTTCTCACGCAGGGGGCGTTGCTTTTACCGGACGCAGTATCTGCCGGAGAAGCCAGGGCCGGGGCCGGGACGCTGGATATCAGCAGTCTTGTCGTGAGTGTCGACGCGCATTCCGGCGTTTGGGAAAAAGGCAGGCTGGCTTTGAACGGGCAATGGAGTTCCGTTCTGGAGGCCGCCGGTTGCAAGCTGCGCTCGGAACTTGCCGGCACGCTGTCTTTCGGCGGCAGTGCCGATGGGGGCGCTGTGTTCTTCAACAATTGTCCGGGTGTCTTCTCTTTGCAGTTTGTATCTGCCGACTGGGCTGCCTTGCAGGGCGTGTCTGCGGAATTGAGGGGCAATTTTTCTTTGCGTGAGTGCAATCAGGCGGCGATCGGCAATGCGCGCCTGTCCGTCCCCGGTATTGAGGTCAGCGGGAATATCCAGCTTGGCGGGGGCGGGGCGGGCGCGGCTTTCAAGGGCGCTGTCGCCGCGCGCAGCAAGGATATGGCACAGGTTACGCGTCTTTTTGGGGTGACGAACGCGCATTTTTTGTCATCGGTGCGCGAACTGACGCTCGACACCGACATCAGGGGCGATATGCGGGCAGTCACGCTCGGCAACTTGCGCGCGGTTGTTGACCAGACAAAGGTGACGGGTTCTTTTTCCGCCGTCTGGCGCGAGCAGCCGAATCTGGAATTCGATCTTGCGGCCGACGCTGTGAATATAGACCGTCTTTTCTCAGACAGGAAAGAAAAGACAAACAAAAAATTGCCTGCCGGCAAGGCGTGGGATTTGCGTTTTTTACGCGGGATGCATGTGAAGGGCGCGTTGCGCGTCAGCAGTCTGACCCTGTGGGGTTTGAACTTGCGTGACGTCATGCTGCCCGTTCTGCTGGAAAATGGCCACCTTGCCTGTTCACCTGTAAAAGCGGGCTTTTATGGGAGCATATTGCACGGCAAAAGCGTGATGGATTTCGACCGGGGGCTGCGCTTTGCGGCTGATTTCAACGTGGATGGCGCGGATATGACAGGCGCGAGCAAAGATATGGGCGGAGGCGTTGTGCTGGGCGGCAAGGTCGGCTTGAGCGCGGCGATCTCCGGCGTGCTGGACGGGCCGGGGCAGATGCCCTCTGCGCTGAACGGCGTATGGCGTTTTTTCGTGCGTGACGGCTCGTATCAAAAGCGCGGAAGCGACGGCGAGAGGAAGGGCAAGGCCATAGACTTTGCAACGGCCGACGCCTCGGGCGACATCAAAGCCGGCGTGGCCCGCAGTAATGATTTTACACTTCAGGGCAAGGGCCTTGCCATGAACGGCGGGGGTGTTGTTGATCTGAACAGCGATACCGTTGACTGCAATTTTTTTGTCAATATGCCAGGTGTGCCCGAGATTCCCATCCGTCTGCACGGCGGCCTGCGCAACAGCAAAACAACCGTGAGCGTGGGCAAGGTTATTTTGAATACGCTTGGGGCAGTTCCCAAAGGCATTTTTGACGTGCTCGGCGATGTGGTGCAGGGCACCTGGAAACTGCTGCGCTGACAGGCTCGCCCCGGTCTGCCGGGACGACGCTGAAGTTTTCGTTCGTCTTTCGTGGATGTTGCCCTGCGCGCCTTGCCGGAATCCTTCGTTATTGCGTGGTTCACAGAAAATTTTTCGCGGCGCGGGCCGCCCGTAAATGGGCTGACGCCGCGCCGCGCATGGTGACGTTGGCGTAAGCCCCTAGAATTCAAATCCTATACGTAAAGAACCACCAATGCCTTCACGTTGACCTGTATAACCCTGTACGCCAAGATCAATAATCCACGGATACTTGTCAGAAGGTTTCATAATCAAACCAATCTCACCAATACCTGTATCGCCCTGAATGTTTGCTGTTTTAAGACTATAATCATACACAGATGCTCTAGCTTTTCCATCAAATTCATGCTCAATGGCTACACCGATGTATGGTGTGATCTGCTCATTAATTGCATATGTGGCTCTCATTCCACCACGAAGACGACTTGAAGATACTGCATCGAACTTAACTTTTTCGCCAGTGGAAATCCTTAAATCATCTTCGTCTTGATGCAACCAAAAATACTTGCCATAAAAATCAATCTTTAAATCTTCTTTTAAAATAAGCTCATATCCAGCGCCTAAATGACCGCCATAATAGGTTGTTTGAGAATCATAAGATGCTTTGCGTCCCCAACCGTCAAATAACACGTTGGAGTCAAAATCATTGCTTAAGCCACCAAGCCTTGCACTGGCTTCTGCATAAAAATGGCCGTTGCCAAGATTTTTAAAATCTGCTCTGCCTAAAATGCCGCCGCCCATGTAAGAAGCATTGCCACTACCATGAGTGTCATAGGCATTGCTGCCATACTCGAAGAACACACCTGTGGTCAATTGACCGATTTCAGTGTCAACACCACGTGAAATACCAGCTATCACGTTAACGCTACTCGCATCAACGTCGATATTGTTATAACGCGTGCTGCCTGCACTGACTGCGCCAAAAGCGCCCCAAGCGTCTTTCTTGGCAGCATTAACTGCGCTTTCCATACCCTTACCCGCTGCAAGGTCTGCACCTTGATTGGCAAGAGCAATACCCACGATGTTTGATCTGGTTATAGACTCCGAACCAGATACCAAGGATTCAGCATCTTCATCATTACTCGGAAGAGTTAGATCTGTCGTTTCCACAGAATCGGCTGAATCAGCTAAATCAATCGAAGAAGCAAGAGTAGTTAACGTTGTTGATCTAGGAATTACTTCTCCTGTTTCTCCGTCAATCAGTGTTACTTCAAATTCAGATTCCACTTCAGAACCTGGAACAATACCACAAACAATTATTCTATTTCCGAATTCGTCAATAACTTCAGTTGCAGCATAAATTGGGCTTTTTATTGGTATTGCATCATAGTTATCAGAAGCAACTGCCGCAGAACTCATTGGTTGTATTACATTAAGACTACCACTATTCTTTCGGACAACTTCGGCATAAAAGTCATTACCTGACTTCACATACCGAACAACAGCCTCAAGCAATGAACCATGTTTTATTGTTTGTATTTTGCCTTCACTGGCTGAAACACCACGTAATGTAGTGCT
>JAISKZ010000044.1 GCA_031260725.1 Desulfovibrio sp.
AGCAGTGTTTTCGGCTGATCCGCGCAGCTTTTCAAAAAAGCATTGAGAGTTGCGTCACTCTCAAGCACAGAGGCCGGCTTGCCGCTCTTTTGGCGATTGTAGCCGTCAAGCCATATCACAAAGCCGCTGCCGTCCTCTTCATTGGCGCTGTAGTCTCCACAGGTGGTTTTGTCCGCTCTCCATGGGCTTTCATCAGTGTTGGGCATAGTCTTGCGAGTCTCCTGCCAGAACGTGAGCACTTTTTCCGTGGGTTCCGTCTGGCAGGCAAGATACACCTGCTCCAGAAGCGGTGCCATAATTTGCGGATCTGCCACAGTATTGCCCATGGCGGCACTTGCATAGCCATCTATCTGCAGAGCTTCAAACAATGACGGTTCACCGGTCGTTGTCGGCAGGGCCACAAGCTCCGCGCAAATGAAAGCGGCGGGATCAATTTTTTCATCCGCGAGGGCTGGCCAAGTCAGGCTGAAGGTCAGCAAACAGAGAAGCAGCAGTTTTTTCATCATCCTTCCTTGTGATTACAGTTCCTGCGGCAATGCCTGCAACTGTTTGAGGGTAAAAACCGGCCCGTCAATACAGATGTAACGGCCTCCAATATTGCAGCGTCCGCATATGCCTATGCCGCATTTCATGCGTTTTTCCAGTGTAGTGACTATGTTCTCGGGCAGAAAGCCGAGTTTTTCCAGCGCCTGCAAAGTGAACTTGATCATGATCGGCGGGCCGCAGAGCACTGCGATGCAATTTGTCGGATCCGGCGCAAGGTTCAGCAGCACATTGGGTATAAGGCCGACTTTGTGCCTCCACCCTTCAAAAGGCGCGTCAATGCACAAGGTGCAGTCAAGATCGTGGTTATGGAGCCAGCCCTCAATTTCATAGCTGTACGCCATGTCGCGCGGTGAGCGCGCGCCGTAGAGCAGGCTTATTTTACCATAGTCCGCCATGCGTTCCAGCAGATGCAACATGATAACGCGCAACGGCGCTATGCCTATGCCGCCACCCACAAAAAAAATGTTTTTGCCCCTCCAGTCGCGCCAAGGGAAAAAATTGCCGAGAGGCGCGCGCACGCCCACCTTATCTCCGGTCGTAAGGCGGTGAATGGCGGCAGTGACCTCGCCGGCCTGCATGACGGAAAATTGCAGATATTTTTTTTGTGAGGGGGGGGAGTTGATTACAAAGGTGGATTCGCCGACGCCAAAGACCGAAAGCTGCCCCACCTGTCCTGGTTCATAATGAAAAGCCGCCATGACGGCCGGATCGTCCAGTACAACGCGCAATGTTTTAATAGCGGCCGTCTCGTGAATGACTTCCGTCACTGTGGCGACAGCCGGCTTATACGGGTTGCCGCTCGGCATGGGTCTGTCGGAACAGTTGCGGACGGCGTTCTTAGGCAGAGGCTCGGCGGCTCTGGCGTTTTTTGTTTTTTTTGTAGCCATGTGTGCTCCTCTTGCCGTTTGAGGCGTAAGACGACTCACCCGGCATTGTCAAGCGCGGCAAGAACTATAGCGCGAATGTCCAGGCTGACGGGGCAGTTGCTGATGCATCTTCCGCAGCCGTTGCAGGAGAATGTTCCCCAGTTTTCGGGATATGTTGAAAATTTGTGTGAAACGCGATTGCGCATGCGCGGCGTTTTGAGCATGCGCGGGTTGTGTCCGCTCGCCTCGTGCGTGAAAAGAGAAGACATGCAGTTGTCCCAACTGCGTAGACGGCGGCCGCCGTGCACGCCAAAGCCGTCGCCTTCGTCAGTAATATTGAAGCAATAACAGGCCGGGCAAAGATAGGTGCATGCTCCGCAGGAAAGGCAGCCGGACGTCTGGCTCTGCCAGAAATCATCGTTGCCGAACAAGGCCGCAATCTTTTGCGGTGCCTGCTTGAGATCAGGGGCAGGCGCAAGGCTGGCCCATGCGGCTTTACGCGCCGCTTCCGCCCTGGGAAAGATATCTCTGCCGTCAGGGAGGTCGCAGTCCTTTAAGAGCGCTTCCCCTGCCGGGCTTATTGCCTGCAGCATAAGGGCCTCTTCAATTTTCGTCATCAGAACGTCCGAGCCTTCAGGTGAGGAAGGGCCGCCGCCAACCCAGTGGCAAAAACAGGTGTTACAGCCGCTGGAACAGGTTATGGTGAAGACGGTGAGACTTTCTCTTCTGGCTTTATAGTAAGGGTCTGGGAAGAGGCCGTTGAGAAAAGGGCGGTCCAGTACGCGGAAGCCGCGTGCGTCGCAAGGGCGGCAGGCAAAAATCGCAGTGGACAGTGCTTCAGGCGTATCGTCAAGGCTGACTGTGATATCGCCCAGATCTTCCTGATTTTTGCTTTTTTTATAGGTCAGCAGGGTTTCGCACTGGGGCAGCACAGCCTCTTTGGGCGGCACTGTGGCTTTTTCTAGAACAACAGGCATGCCCGCGCGCCAAGGTTCAAAAATCACCGAGCGCTTGTTGGCCGATTTCACAACAGGAACCAGCACACGCTGGTGTTTTTGGGAGAGAAAAGAGAGAAAGGCGGGCAGACCGTCTGACGCCAGAATGCGTATGGTGCTCATTTCCAGTCCCTCTCATGGATATTTTTTTCATGCGCTTCGTAACCCAGCAGGGGCGGCAAGGCGGCCGGATTAAGCCCCGCCTTGTAGTCGTCAAAAAGCTGAGCGACGGCGCGGGCTATCTGCTGGCGTAGAGCAAGAATGGGGATGCCCACAGGGCAGGCCCGCTGGCATTCGCCACAGCCGGTGCATCGCCCGGACAGATGCAGGGCGTGGATGGTCTGGAAAAAGAGTTTTTGGTTGATATCGGCATCCTGGCTCATCCAATGCGGGTTGCGGCTGTCCGAAACGCAGTAGTCGCGGCAGACGCACATGGGGCAGGCGTTGCGGCAGGCGTAACAGCGCAGACAGCGCTCCATTTGCCCGCGCCAGAAGGCCATGCGCTCGGAAAGTGCCATGTCGTCCAGCATGGCCAGTTCCGGCGGCACAGACGAGACGGGATTCACTTTATGCGGCTCGCCAAGGCGGGTGTCTGCCAGGACGGCCATCGGCGTCGCGCACCCGTAGCACTTACCCTGGGCAAAGTCGTTCATGCAGAAACGGTGTTCCTTTCCGTCGGCCGTGATGGTGACGCCGGCCTCGTCATAAGCGACAGCGTTTATTCGGGTATAGCGACCGAGTTTTTCATTGACGCGCGCTATGTCAAGCGTGCCTTCACACGGCAGGGCAAAAATGATCACATCCTCACGTTTGATCAGATTTTCCTGCAACAGTTCCACGACAGAGCGGGAATCGCAGCCCTTGACGACGACGCCTGTTTTTTTCCCTTTGAACAGGGGCAGATATACAGCGGGGTTCATGACGTTGAAGGGGCCCCAAGACAATTTATCTACATCTTCTGGGGTCTTCATGAAAAGCGGCGTCGCATGCGCGCCGTCATAGCCCTGTTGCCAGCCTATCACGCAGTTAAGTTCCGGCAGCTTGTCTTTAATAACCTGTTTCAGTTCGTTGACAGCGGCATTTTGAGCCGTGCCGAGGGGCCGCAGGGCTGTCAGCGCCATATCGGCAACCCTGAGCAGCGGCTTGGCGTCATCAAAATGGGGTGCCGGGCCCATCGCGTGGATGCGCTTTGTAAAGCTGGTGACGACATGCTGCCAGCGCTGCCCTTCAGAAGCTGAAACCCAGGCGTATTCAAAGCGCGCGTCATCAATGCCGAGTACGGGAAGAAAGCGCTTGAGCACCTCTAGGCGGCGGCGTGCGTAAAAATTGCCGGCGGCATAATGGCAGTCACGGGGATGGCAGCCTGAGACCAGCACGCCGTCCGCGCCTTCAAGCAGCGCTTTGAGAACAAAAAGCGGGTCAACGCGGCCGGAACAGGGGACGCGGATGATGCGCAAATCTGTCGGCTGCCCGGCGCGGGCCACACCGGCAGTGTCCGCGCCGCCGTAGGCACACCAGTTGCAGAGGAAACCCACAATCCGCAATTCTTTGCTGTTCAGCACCGGCATAGCGCGTTCACCTCCGCAAGAATCTGGTTGTCGGTGGCGTGTGAAAGCTGCACAGCGCCTTGGGGACAGGTTGTTGTGCACAGACCACAGCCTTGGCAGACGGTTTCAATGACATCCGCCTTGATTTCTCCCCGTATGGTCGTTTCCTTGAGGGCGCCGAAGGGGCAGCAGCGAATGCACTTGCCGCAACCGACGCAACGGCGTGTGTCAACCTGGGCTGTCTGCGGGTCATTCTCCAGACGGTCGCGCGCAAAGAGGGCAAGCACTTTGGCTGCCGTTGCGGAACCTTGGGCCACAGAGGCCGGGATGTCTTTCGCGCCCTGACACACACCGGCCAGAAACACTCCGGCTGTATTGGTTTCCACAGGTTTGAGCTTGACGTGACTTTCCATAAAAAAGCCGTAATTGTCGTAAGAGATACGCAGTTTTTCCGCAAGTGCAGCCGCGCCCCGGCTGGCCTCTATGCCGACGGCCAGAACCACAATGTCAGCTTTTATTTCAACAGAACGACCGAGCAGCGTGTCAACGCCCATGACGACGTAGGCGCCCTCTCCGTCAGGGTAGACGGCGGACACGCGCCCGCGTATGTACTCAACGCCGTATTCCTCAACAGCGCGGCGGGTAAATTCGTCATAGAGCTTGCCAGGCGCGCGTATGTCCATATAAAAGACGTACGATTGGGAAAACGGCAGGTGATCCTTTGTCAGCACCGCCTGCTTTGCCGTATACATGCAGCAGAAGCCGGAACAGTAGGGGCGGCCGACGGATTTGTCGCGTGAACCCACGCATTGGATAAAAACGATGTGTTTCGGCTCCAGACCGTCAGAGGGGCGTCTGATATGCCCGCCGGTGGGGCCAGAGGTTGAAAGAAGCCGCTCGTACTGCAGAGAAGTTATCACGTCCGGGTATTGTCCGCCACCATATTCCCGGTACACTGTCCAGTCCATAAGGTCATAGCCCGTGGCCGCGATAATGCAGCCCACTTCTTCAGTGACGACATCGTCCTGCATGTCATAGACAACAGCGCCGGTAGGGCAGATTTTGGCGCAGACGCCGCACTTGCCTTTGGTAAGCTGACGGCAGTGTTCGGCACTGATGACGGCCTTTTTGGGAATGGCCTGCGGAAAGGGAATGTTGATGGCTGTTGTGACGCCGGTCAATTCATTAAAAGTGTCCGGCGTTTTTTTACTGGGGCATTTTTCACTGCACGCCCCGCAGCCTGTGCATTTCTCCCAGTTGACATAGGTGGCGCGCTTGCGGATTTTGACTGTAAAATTGCCTATATATCCTGAAATATCTTCAAGTTCGGAATACGCGTACAGGGTGATGTTGGGGTGCTGGGCCACATCCACCATTTTCGGGCCAAGAATGCAGGCTGAGCAGTCCACTGTGGGAAAGGTCTTGTCGAGTTTTGCCATCTTGCCGCCGATGGTTGACTCCCGCTCCAGCAGAATAACAGGAACGCCTCCGTCAGCGCAGTCGAGCGCCGCCTGAATGCCGGCGACGCCGCCGCCTACAATCAGTACTTTTTTGTTGACTTCAAAGGACTTTGCCAAAAGAGGCCGGTTGTTGCGCAGCTTGGCAACGGCCATTTTCACCAGTTCCGCGGCCTTGTTGGTGTTGGCGTCTCTGTCTTTGCCGATCCAGGAAACATGCTCGCGAATATTAGCCATTTCAAACAGATAACGGTTCAGACCAGCCCGCTCCACCGTGCGGCGGAATGTGGGCTCGTGCATGCGCGGACTGCACGATGCCACAACAACGCCGTCGAGCCTGTGGTCATGGATGGCGGCCTCAATGGCTGCCTGACCCGGTTCGGCGCAGGTATACACGGGGTCGGTTGCGTAGACGACATCGGGAAAGCCTGTGGATATTTCGGCCACTCTGGCGCAATCAACAGTACCTGCGATATTGCTGCCGCAGTGGCAGATAAAAATGCCTATTCTCATGATTTGCCCCCTTCAGCCTCAAGTTTGCGCAGCAGGCTGTCAGCGCTGACGCGAAGTTTTTCCAGACCGAGCGCCGCAGGGGACAGGCCGAACGCGAGGCCCATTATCTGTGTAAAATAGAGTACAGGCATGTTGAAGAAGGCATCGGCAGCTTTTGCGGCCTGCGGCTGGCGCAGATCCAGATTCATCTGGCAGAGCGGACAGGCCACAGCGACGGCGTCAGCCTGCATACAGGCGGCGAGCTTGAGAATACGGCCGGAAAGGCGTGCCGTCACAGCTCGTTCAGGTATGCCGTACGATGCACCGCAACATGCTGTTTTGAGTGGAAAATCCAACATTTCCGCGCCACATGCCGCAAGTAGGTTCTCCATAAGAGACGGGTTTTCCGGGTCGCCGAAATCCATGAGTTCGGCAGGGCGGCTCATCAGACAGCCGTAATAGGCGGCCAGCTTCAGTCCCTTGAGGTTTTTACGGATGTGTTTTGCAATGTCGTTTACATCACAGTGCGCGGCTATGCCCTGCATGACAGATGTGACGGCAGGGAAATTGCCTGCTGCGGGGTTGTCCAGCAGCGCGTCAACACGGGCGCGAAATTCAGGTTTTTCCAAGCGATTTGCCGCGTGCTTCAGGTTGGATAGGCAACTTGGACAGGGCGTCAGCAGCATTTCCGCCCCCTGCCGCGCAGCGATGTCCAGATTGCGGGCGCAAAGCGCGGCTGACAGTTCCGTGTCGACAGCATGGGCCGGCGTTGAACCGCAGCAGTTCCAGTCCGGCATTTCAACAAGAGTTAAGCCAAGAAAATCGCACACGGCCTGCGTGGATTTTTCGTAGTCCGTTGACGAGCCCTTGGCCGAGCAACCTGGATAGTAGGCATATGTCATGGGCGCACCCTCTCATGCACGGCGCGTTCTTTATAGCGCCGCATGATGCGGGCTACAGCGGCTGCGCCTCCGTGAGGGACGACATGAGGCATAAAGCCGAGTTTTTTCTTTTTAAAGACGACCGGCGCGAGGTCAAGGTCGGTGAAAATGCGCAATGAACGCAGCATATACAGCGCCATGGTGCCGATTTCATAAGCGCGTCCGAAGGCGCGCACGGTGTCGAGAAAGGAAAACCAGAAATTTTCCACTTTTGGTGCCGCCACCCTATTTTCTCTGCGGGCCATATGCCTGAGCGTCTCCATAACCGCCGCAACGTCAATGTTGTTCGGACAGCGCAACGAGCATGTGGAACAGGACAGACACATCCAGACAGAGCGCGAGCCAAGCGCTTCATCTTTCAGGCCAAGCTGCACGGCGCGCACGATCTGGTTGACCTGACGGTCGTAAACAAATCCGGCGGGGCAGCCTGCGGTGCAGTTGCCGCACTGGTAGCAGTCCGACACTTTCTGGCCGCTTTGCGCCTCTACATCCTCTGTAAAAGCCGCATCGCGCATTCGGCTCAGGTTGATGTCGTCGTTCATGGCAACTCTCCGATTGGAGGCTGAGGGTTCTTTAGTGTATGATTCTTCAAAATTAGGGTGATTGCTTGATAAAGTATAGTAAAAATTCAAAGGTGACGTAAAGTCAAAATTGTATGAAAATTAAAAAATGCCGATAGTTGTGTTTCCATGTCCGCCACGGTAGACAGGAAGCACATCGAACTGGTTGCAGTGTCAAACTGTTTTTACATTCAGCGGGATTACGGCTTGTTTTTTATGCCGGGCGGGTGTTTGCCGCTATTTCCGCAACGGCCCGCAGGGCAAGAAGATAGCTTGCGACGCCGAAACCGGCTATGCTGCCTGAACAGACGGGTGCAAGAACAGACTGCCGCCTGAACGGCTCTCGCGCGTATATGTTGGACATGTGCACTTCCACCACGGGCACGCGAAGAATGCCGAGAGCGTCCATGATGGCATAGCTGTAGTGCGTCCACGCGCCGGCGTTGCACACCGCGCCGTCAATGTCGCCGGCTGACGCCAGATGTATGCGTTCCACCATCTCGCCTTCGTGATTTGTCTGAAAAAAGCTGATTTCGACGTCAAGCTCATTGGCCAGTGCGGCGAGCCGCGCGTTGATTTCTTCCAGGGTGACTGTGCCGTAGTGGGCCGGGTCGCGTTTGCCGAACATGTTCAGGTTGACGCCGTGCAGTATCAGGATGTGCATACATGTCTCGCGGAGTAAGAGGTGGGGCCGGCGGATCAGTGTTGTCTTGTCGGTGCGCTTCAGCCGGGTTCGCGCCGCCGAGCGCCGCCCTGAGCCTGTCAAAGGCAAGCGGCGGCAGAGGCTGGCCTGTCCAGAGCCGGAACTGCGCATCAGCCTGGCCCGTAAACATGGCAAGCCCGGAAACGCAACGCCGCCCGGCCAGCCGGGCTTCGCGCAGAAAGCGTGTTTCAAGGGGGTTGTATACAATATCGTAGGCTATGACGGGCGTGCCGTCGGCGGGCCGCCCGGCCAGGGTGAAGTCAAAGGGCGTTTTCTCTTCATGCCTGCCGCGCATGCCGAGAGGCGTGGCGTTGATAACCAGATGTGCCAGCAGATCGTGCCGTTCCCTCCAAGGCACGGGGATGCAGGCAAAGCGTTCTGTCAGGGGCAGGTGCGAACGGTCTGACGGTGTCGCCGCGAAAACGCGGCGCGCGCGCCGTAGCGAGAGAGCCGCCGCCGCCGCGTGGGCCGCGCCGCCGGCACCCAGAATCAGCGCGTCCATATTTTCAAGAGGGCTGTCGGCCAGCGGTTGCAGAAAGCCGGTAATGTCCGTATTCTCGCCGCACAGAACCTTGCCTTGCCGGTAAATGGTGTTGACGGCGCCTGTCAGGCGGGCCTGCTCGCTGACGCTGTCAAGCATGGGAAGCAGCGCCATTTTGTGCGGAATAGTTATTGAACAGCCTTGAACGTCAATCAACCGCACGCTCTCCACAAAATGACGCAGGCGATCAGGCGGTATTTCCCATCGCATGTATGCAGCGGGAATTCTCAGCGCCTGAAAGCCGGCATTGTGCAGCAGGGGGGAAAGGCTCTGGGCCAGGGGCCAGCCGACAACGCCGTAGAGCATCGCGGGCATGAACAAAGCCGGTTGTCTGGCAGGGGGCATAGACACTCCGGGGTGGTGTGGAAGTACAGCAGCGTTTGTCTGAATATCTAAAAACTCTGTCATGGGCAAGTAGTCGGCAAATTATGCCTGCCTACAGTGTTTCCCGCCGCTATGAGCGCTTCAGCTGAATCACAAGCTGAAGCATCTGGTCTGGCTGTTGTCACAATCTCGCTGTTTGATCTGGCATCCGCCTGATTCAGCCACCATTCGCCCATGTGCGCCTGTATGGAATGGAAAATTTTTTCCTTTCTGCCCTGCAAGAAGCACAGATCGTGTCAGAACGCTCAGCCCTCGACGCGTTCGCGTGCTTTTGCAAAACCACCACCTGCCTTGCGGATAACCTCTTCATCCACACAAAAGGCCAGTCTGAAGTAACCGGAACAGCCGAAACCTGTGCCGGGCACGGCCAGCACGCGTTCCTCCTGCAGCAAGTTGACAAAGGCCACGTCATCGCCGCCCGGCGCTTTGGGGAAAAAGTAGAAGGCGCCAGCCGGCATTTGAAATTCGTATCCGGCATTTTTCAGAACTTCGGCCATGGCTTTTCGTCGTGCGGCATAGACGGAAATGTCCACCTGACTGCCCAGAGCGGCGGCCGTGATATGCTGCCCTATGACCGGAGGATTCACAAAGCCGAGAATGCGATTTGTTAGCGTCAGCGCTGCCATGAGTACACCCCTCTCCTCAAGCAGGGGCGAGACGGCCACATAGCCCACTCGTTCCCCCGGCAGCGAGAGATTTTTTGAAAAGGAGCTTATGCACACCGCGTGCGGGTAGAGCGGCAGAATTGAGACGGGTGTTGTTCCGTCATAGGCCAGAAAGCGATAGGGTTCGTCAGAGACAAGCCATACAGGCCGGCCGTATTCCCGGCTTTTTCTTTCCAGCAGACGTATCAGGGCGGCGATGTCGTCACGGCTGTAGATGACGCCTGTGGGGTTGTTCGGCGAGTTGATCAGCATAACGCGCGTATCAGGGCTGATGGCCTGTTCAAGCGCCTGGACATTTGGCGCGAATGTGTCTTGCCGGCTCATGACGGCCCTGAATTTTCCGCCGTGATTGGAGGCATAAAAGCAGTATTCCACAAAATATGGAGCAAAACAAAGCACTTCATCTCCGGGGTCCAGCACCGCGCGAAAAAAAGCGTTCAGACCGCCTGCCGCGCCGCAGCTTAAAATCACATCGTCGGCCGTCAGGGTGAGGCCGTGTTCCCCGCTCAGGTGCGCGGCCAGTTTTTCGCGCGCCCAGTCAAAACCGCCGTTGGGCATGTACCCGAAGGCAAAGGGTTCTTCCGCGTGCGCGGCGAAGTCGCGCAACGCACGGGCCACGGCGGGCGGCGCGGGAAGATCGGGGTTGCCCAGACTGAAGTCATACACATTGTCCGCGCCGAAACGCGCCTTGAGCTTCCCGCCCGCTTCAAACATGCGGCGTATCCAGGATGCGTTTTTGAGCAATGTATTTACGTCGTTTGCAAGTATGGACATAATGTCTCCCGTTTCTTGTTGTGTTCACGATGCCTATGGGGTATACTCCTGAAATGCTGCAGGGCGCAATTGTCACTGGAGGTTCTTGGATGCGGGTAAAAAATATCAGGCACAATGTACGGATGCTGGCACCGTTGCTGATTGTTCTTTTTTTGCAGGCCTGCGCTGCCAGAGATGCCGACGACAGTACTGCGGGCATGACTGTTTCTGTTTCGTTGCAGAATGTGCACCGCTGTTCGCGGATTTCCCCTGAAATTGTTATCGCCGATGCGCCGCGCGATACGGATCATTTTGATGTGCGTCTGGTGGAATACGGGGAGGAAGAGCGTTTTTTCGGCGGCGGCTCCTGGCCGGATGACGGTTCGGGCGTCATTCCGGAAGGCGCGCTGACGAAGCATTATCGCGGGCCTTGTCCGCCGGCTGGCAAAGACAGAAAGTACGCCTTTATCATCTCGGCGATGGGCAAGGACAGCGTTCAGCCCACAGCAGTGCGCCTGTATCATTTCACGCAGGAATAACCGAGCGACAAACACACGTCCGGCGTCAACTTTATTATTCTTCGTTCTCCTGAATCTCCATATAGGTGGCGCTTTGTGTGCTTTTTTCCGATACGCTCACGCTAACAAGGCGCACCGACGCAGCTTGCGGGTCAGGATGGCCGGCAAGATGCGCGGCAACAGTTTGCCAGATATAACGGGAAAGATTTTCGGAAGAAGGATTGACAGCGTCAAACGGCGGTGTTTGATTAAGAGTTTGATGATCGAGACCTTTCAAAACGTCCTTCAACACACTTTTAAGCGTCTTGAAATCCAGAAGCAGGCTTGTGTCCGGCGTGAGACATCGGCCCTCCACAGTCACCTCCACCGCAAAATTATGACCGTGAAGATTTTCACACTTGCCCTCGTACCCGCGCAACGCATGCCCCGCCGAAAATTCATCGCGCACGGTAAGACGCCAGAGGGAGCGAGCCATCAGGATACAATCCAGCAGACGACAAAAGCCGAAAGAACCACTACAATAATCGCAAGCACTGAACACGTGTTCTGATTCCAAGCAACACCGGAGCTTTCCCCATTTTGAAGAACAACGTCCGTGGAAGGGACGGCGAAAAAACCTTTCAGCCCGGAGTTCCAGGACATGACCGCTCCAATGCGCCCGCTATAATGCCCAGGCCGCCAGCGCCTTTTCCAGTTCGGGTCCGGGACGAACTTTCAATGTGTCGTCAAGGCGCAACCGACATTGACAACCGTCCAGAACAACAATGGCTTTTGTCTCAACCGTCCCCGGGTGACTGACAAGAATGTTTTTCAAAGCCAGTATATCATCACCGCCCATACGATGGGGCGGTATCTGAACACAAACGGGTTCCTCTCTCTGACGGCAGAAATCCTCCAGCAGACACGCGCCCTGTCCCATGAGCCTGAGTTCAAGGTGCACGGATTCTGAGTCCTCTTCCGCGGACGGCTCTCCGCCCGGCGTGTCCGGCCGGCTCTTCAGTCTGGCCGTGAGACACAGCATCTGCCCTTCCTGCACAATATCCCTGACCCGCGCATACACGTCAGAATAAAAAACCACTTCAGCATGGCCGGTCATGTCTTCGACCTGCACAATGGCCATTGTCTCGCCCCGTGATTTTGTCACAGTCTTTCTTACGCCGACAACCAGCACGGCGCAGGAAAGCGCCGCACCGGGGGATTTTTCCCGTGCGTCGTCAAGCGTCGTCAACCTGAGCCTGCGCAGATCACGGTAATACGGCTGAAGAGGATGCCCGGTCAAAAAAAAGCCCAGGGATTCCTTCTCGCCTTTCAGCTTACTGACGTCGTCCATTTCCGGCAGCGCTTCCTCGGGGCAGTCAAAACCGACGCCTGATTGCCGGACGGCCTCCGTGACCGGCGCCATACTGAGCAGAGACACCTGATTGGACTGCTTCTCCCTGTTTTTTTTCTGCGCACGGGCCGTTGCGGTCTCCAGCACGGCTAGCAGGCCTGCCCTCGTCACGGCAAAACAGCCGCAGGCGCCGCCCTTGATCAGATATTCCAGAACCCTTTTCGTTACTTTGCGCAAATTGACGCGGCAGCAAAGATCAAAAAACGAGATGAATTCTCCGTCCTGCTCGCGAGCTCCCACTATTTCGTGCAGGGCTTCATCCCCGGCATTCTTGATGCCGCCCAGCCCGAAGAGCACCTTGCCCCCGCGCGCCGTAAACGCCCTCTGACTTTCATTGACCGAAGGCGGCAGTACGTCAATGCCCATATCTTTGCAGCAGGCGATATATTTGAGCAATTTTTCTTGATTGCCCATTTCTGAAGTGAGCAGCGCCGCCATAAATTCCACTTTATAATGCGTCTTGAGGTAGGCGGTGTGGTAAGAAATCAGCGCATACGCCGCGGAATGAGATTTATTGAAACCATATTCCGCAAATGTTTCCATCAGGTCGAAAATTTTATTGGCCTTTTTCTTGTCTATGCCGTTCTTTTCGGCGCCGTCCACGAAGGTCTTGCGTTCTTTCGCCATGACTTCAACTTTTTTCTTGCCCATGGCCCGCCGCAGAATATCGGCCCCGCCCAGGGTATACCCCGCTATTATCCGGCCGATCTGCATAACCTGTTCCTGATAGACAATAATCCCGTACGTGTCGCGCAGGCATTCCTTCAGCAAATCATGCGGGTACGCTACAGCCGTCTGGCCGTGTTTGCGCTTGATAAACTCTTCCACCATGCCTGTTTTCAGCGGACCCGGCCTGTACAGGGCCAGCATTGCGATAATGTCTTCAAAACAGGAGGGTTTGAGCTGGCGCAAATATTCCCGCATGCCGGAGCTTTCCACTTGGAACACTCCGTCCGTGTCTCCGCGTGAATACAATTCATATGTTGCCGCGTCGGTCAGCGGCAGATTGTCCAAATCCGGCGGCGTATTGCCTTGCAGGCGTATATTGTCCAGCGTGTCATTGATCAGCGTCATGGTCTTGAGACCAAGAAAATCAAATTTGACAAGGCCCACTTCTTCCACCATGGATCCGTCAAACTGTGTCACCAGCTCGCCCCGCTTACCCCTGTACAGCGGCAAGTATTCCTCCATGGGTTTGTCTGAAACAACAAGGCCGGCCGCATGTGTGGATGCGTGACGAGCTAGCCCTTCCAGACGCAAGGATGTATTAACGAGTTTTTGTATCCGCGGGTCGGATTCATAGAGCTTTTTTAGCTCAGGCTCTATGTCCAGCGCCTTCTGAACGGTCATTTTGAGTTCTTCGGGAATCAGCTTTGCGATGCGGTCCGTCTCGGCAAAGCTCATGCCGATCGCACGCCCCACATCCCGCACCGCCGCCCTAGCCTTCATGGTGCCGAAGGTTGTTATCTGAGCGACGGCCCCTTCCCCATAGGTGTCCACCATGTGGTGTATTACGTCCGAACGGCGTCGTTCACAAAAATCAACGTCGATATCCGGCAGGGAGACCCGTTCACTGTTTAAAAAACGTTCAAACAACAGATTGTACGGCAGGGGATCAATATTGGTGATGCGCAACGCCCACGCAACGATGGAACCAGCCGCCGAGCCGCGCCCCGGGCCCACGGGCACGTCGTGTTCTTTCGCCCAGTTGATAAATTCCTGCACTATCAAAAAATACCCTGAAAAGCCCGCCTGAAGAATAACGTCAAGCTCGTGCCGCAAACGCATCCGGTATGCTTCACAATCAATGCGGTCACGCTCCGGATGTTTTTCTAGGCGTTTTTCCAGTCCCGCGGCGGCCAGACGCTCAAGTTCCGATTCCATGCTGGCCCCTTCGGGCAGCTTGTAAACCGGAAAATAATGGCGCCCCAGATCAAGCTCAACAGAGCAAGATTCCGCGATGCGCACAGTGTTTGCCAGAGCCTCCGGAGTGTCGGCAAAATCTTTTTCCATTTCCTCCGCAGATTTGTAATACAGTTCACGGGACTCAAAACGCCGGCGTTTTGGATCGTCTATAGTGGCCTGACTCTGTATGCAGAGCAGCACGTCATGGGCTTCGACATCGTCCGCGTTCAAATAATGGCAGTCGTTCGTGGCGACAAGGGGCAAATCCGTCGTTTCGGCCAGTTCCCGCAGGCCGATATTGATCTTCTTCTGCACGGCAAGTCCGTTGGCCTGCAATTCCAGATAAAAGCGATCCGGATAAATTTCGGCGTATTCTCTGGTCAGGCTCAAAGCTCTGTCCATATCTCCCGCTGCGACAGCACGCGGGATTTCCCCGGCCATGCAGGCGGAGAGACAGAGCATCCCCTCAGAATAACGGCGCAACAGGGCCTTGTCCACGCGTGGCTTGTAGTAAAAACCATCCAGAGAAGCGCGCGTTACAAGTTTGATAAGATTATGGTAGCCTGTGCCGTTCTGCGCCAAAAGAATTAAATGAAAACGTTTTCGCGCCTGTTCCGTGCTTTTGTCAGTATGGTCGTGACAAACATAGACTTCGCAGCCTATGATCGCTTTGAGTCCAAATTCGCGGCAGGCAAGGTAAAAACGGGGCACGCTGAACAAATTGCCGTGATCGGTAACGGCACATGCGGGCATACCGAAATCTTTGGCGCGGGCGCAGAGGTCTTTGATTCTTATGGCGCCGTCCAGAAGGCTGTATTCAGTATGGCAGTGTAAATGGACAAAATTTGACATGGTAAAAGCATACCTTTTTGTTGCTTCGGATTCAAGATGTGGCGCTTGTCCCGATTTTCCCCGACGTCACGCGTGCGCCGCCTTCAGACCCCGCAAACAATGGCCTGACAGTGTAAAGCCTGTCTGTCTGCCCAAACAGATATACAATATCGTCCGCTTCAAAATGCGTGTCCGGTCCGGGCGAGGCATCGACAGTGCCTTGGCGGTGTATTGCTATCACCGTCACGCCATATTTTTTCCGCAAGGCGCATTCCGCAAGGCTTGCCGCGCAAAGCGGCGAATCCGCGGCAAGGCGTATGGTCTGCACGCCCATGTCCGGCAGGCGGTGAGCAACCATGTCCAGCGGGTTGACTGTGACTGTAAGACGACGCAGCAAGCGATAATTCTCCTGCCGGAAACGGGCCGCAAAATTGTCTATATCCTGGCTGGGCACCAAATATTGCGTGAGGACGCGGCTGAAAACCTCGATAGAGGTTTCAAATTCCTCGGCAATAACGTCATTGGCCCCCAGGTTCCGCAAGGGGCTGATTTCCGTCACAAAACGCGTGCGCGCCACGATATGCAGATTGGGGTTCATGCGTCGCGCCTCAATGGTAATGGCGCGCACGGCGGACGGATCTGAAATAATGATCGCTAAAACGCGGGCTTTTTTCACACACAGATGTTCCAGCACCACAGGCTGGGAGGCGTCGCCATGGGTTATGGGCTCTTTGCCTTGGTAACGATTGACGGTTTCCGGATTCATTTCCAGAATGATATATGGAATGGACAATTCGCGCGCAGCCCGGGCTAAATGCTTGCCGCTCAGGCCAAAGCCGACGATAATCAGATGGTCTTCCAGAGAACAGCCGGATGTTTCTTCCGCTCCGCCTTCCCGCTCCGCCTGTGTTTTACCGCATCTGGCAGCCGCCAGGGCAGCCAGCTTGGGGGCCGCAGCAATCAGCCCGGGCGTGAGCATCATCGTCAGCACGCTCACGCCGAGAAACAACTGGTATTCATACATGTTAAGCAGACCTGCCTTCATGCCGGAGGCGGCCAGCACAAAAGAAAATTCGCCCACCTGCGCAAGCGTAAGCGACGCGATGACGCCTGTTCGCAGGGGGTAGCCCTGCATCAGCACGGACGGAAGCGTCAACAGCGCTTTAACTATAATAAACAGCGCCGTTATGAGGATAATGGGAAAAAAATGATCGTTAAAAAAATCCAGATCCAGCATCATGCCGACGGAAATGAAAAAAAGGCTCATGAACACGTCGCGGTAAGGCAGAATGCCGGCAATAACGCTCATGCTGTATTGTGAACGGGCGAGCATGAGACCTGCCAAAAAAGCTCCCAGAGAAAGGGAAAGCCCCAGGGAGCTCGTCAGCAGCGCCATGCCCATGCACAGCCCGAGCGTCGTCAGGAGTAGAATTTCCCGTGTGCGGACGCGCACCACAGTTTCCATCAGTCTGTGCAAACCATAGCGGGCAAAAAGCAGCACGCCGCCCAGCACTGCCCCCACCTGCAGCACGGAAAAAAGAGCATTCTTGAAAGAAAGTTCCAGAATTCCCGCAAGCAGGGGCACGCCAAGCATCATGGGCGCCACCATAATGTCCTGAAAAACCAGGATGGCCAAGGATAATCTGCCTGCAGGCGTGCTGGTGGCGGCGCGCTCCTGCATGATGCGCAGCACAATGGCGGATGAGGAGAGAGCCGCAAGACATCCCCAGAAAACTCCCTTTTGCCAGGAAAGTCCGTACAGCGCCACAATACCCGTCACTGCCAGCACCGTCAGGCCGAGCTGTAGCCCCCCTCCCAGAAAAACAGGCCGCTTCAGCCGATTCAGCGCGTCCCCGGACAGTTCCATGCCGATGGTAAAAAGGAGCATGGCCACGCCGATCTCCGCAACATGACCGATGTCTGTCCTGTCCTGAATAACGCCCAACAACGAAGGGCCGCAAAGCACCCCTGTGAGCAGAAAGCCCACCGTGGCCGGCAGCTTCATCTTATTGCAGACAATGGTCACCCCAATGGAGAGCAAAAAAAGAATCACAATGTCATACAGCCAAGGGATATCCACAGCGCCTCCGTCAAAAAATAAAAATAATAGCATTTGGCAGTGCCCTGCGCAAGACTTCCTGAAAGCGATCCCTGCAGTGGAGACTCGTCTCCGCGGCACTGCCAGGGAAATCTGCGGTAAAGGCCGTGATGCCCGCGCTAAAAATTTTCATACCCGCTTGACAAACCATTAGGAGTCAGTCAGTATAATTTTTCCTGTAGCGGAGGGGATTAGAAGATTTCAGCAGGAAAGAGTTGACAAGTTACGGGTACGGGTGCATATTTTCAGATTGCGCCGCTT
>JAISKZ010000064.1 GCA_031260725.1 Desulfovibrio sp.
GCCTCCGCCGATCAGGCCACAATGGACAAAGCCGTGGAGTCAAAAATTGTGGACCCGGCCACACGCGCGGATTTCGCCCGCAACGGCCTTGTGCTGATCGTGCCGAAGGGCGGTAAAAATCCCACCGCTTTAAAAGATATTCAGCAATTCGAACGAATTGCTGTTGGAAATCCGGATTCTGTCCCCGCTGGACGCTATGCCCGCGACGCGCTTGTGACGGCAAAACTGTGGGACGCCGTGCAGCCCAAACTGATTCTTGGGGCAAGCGTGCGCCAGACGCTGGATTATGTGACGCGCGGCGAAGTGGACGCCGGCTTTGTGTACGCCACAGACGCTATCAAGCAGGCCGACAAGGTGGACGTGGTCATGCCACTTACCGGTCATACGCCCGTGCTCTACCCCATTGCCGTTGCGCTGACAGGGAAGAATCCCAAAATGGGCAAGGCATTTCTTGACTACACACTATCGGCCGAAGGGCAAGCCGTGCTCGGCAAATACGGTTTTGCCAAGCCATAAACTCTGTGCATTATGACGACATTTGACGACAGGGGAGTCCTCACTCCCCTGTTGCTCTCATTGCGCGTGGCGGGCATGGCCACGCTGGTTTCCTTTCTGGCGGCCCTGCTCGCCGCGTGGCTGCTGGCCCGCAAAAAAGGTCCCCTACCCGCCTTTGTCGACGCCTGCTGCACCCTGCCGCTGGTGCTGCCACCCACGGTACTCGGCTACTATCTGATTTTGCTTGTCGGGCGACGCGGCCTTATAGGCCAATGGCTCAACAACATCGGCATCAATCTGATCTTTTCCTGGCAGGGCGCTGTCATCGCGGCCACGGTAGTGATTTTTCCGCTGATTTACAAATCGGCACGCGCCGCTTTTGAGCAGGTGAATCCGCATCTTGAAAACGCGGCACGCACCCTCGGAGCCTCCGAATGGCGTGTTTTTATCAGCGTTGCCCTGCCTCTGGCCTGGAAGGGAGTGTTTGCCGGGCTTATGCTGGCTTTTGCGCGCGGCATGGGCGAATTCGGCGCCACGCTCATGATTGCCGGCAATATTCCCGGCAAGACACAGACACTGGCGCTGGCCATCTACGACGCCTTTCAGGCTGGCAACGACATGAAGGCCGTCCGGCTTGTCGTCATCGCCTCTCTTGTGTGCGTGTGCCTTTTAATGGCGGCGGAATTTCTGACGTCGCGGGCGCGGCGACTCTGAGGCAGGCGGCATGATATCCCTGCGGCTGCACAAATTTTTCCACACCGGGGACAGACCTTTTTGTCTTGACGTGGCGTATGCGATCAGCCCGGATCAAAAAGTCACGGTGCTGTTCGGGCCGTCCGGTTCCGGCAAAAGCCTGACCCTGCACTGTCTGGCCGGACTGATGCGCCCGGATGCAGGTCGCGTCTGCCTTGGCGAACGTGTACTGTACGATGCTGACGCCGACATTTTTGTACCCGCCCGCCGCCGCCGCGTCGGCTATATGTTTCAGGATTACGCCCTGTTTCCGCATTTGAATGTCCTGCAGAACGTGGCCTACCCGAGAACCGGCTGCATCCCTTCACGCGTGAACGCCGCAGAAAGGGATAAGGCCTGCGTTCTGTTGGAGCGTTTCGGCATAGGACATCTGGCGCGGCAGATGCCGGGCCGTCTTTCCGGCGGGCAGCGTCAGCGCGCGGCGCTGGCGCGCGCGCTCAACGCAGACCCGGAACTTCTGTTGCTGGATGAGCCTTTTTCCGCCTTGGACACGCTGTTGCGGGAAAAACTCAGGGACGAGCTGCTCACCATGTTTTCCAGGCTGACCATGCCGGTTGTCATTATCACGCACGACCCGGACGACGTGGACGTTTTTGCCGACAACCTGATTTTATACGACAATGGTCAGGCCCGCTCTGTGGCGGAATACCGCAGCTTACGGCAGCAGTTCGCCACGGCCGGACAGTGCCTACGCGCCTTACCGCTGCATCTGCCCCGCGCTCCTGCTGATAATCATCCCAAAGAGCTTGCCTGAAAACGCCTTCAAGTCAAGCTTGGTAAACTGCGCGTCCGCGTCGAAGCGGATGGCTATGGCCGGATGAATCTCGGCCACAATGGCTATCGAGTCGGGTAAGAAGAAGGACACTGCCAACTTACTATATCTTCTCGCAATCACTCTGAAATGTTTGTTCCCAAATATTGCGCTCTTTATACAAAAATTTGTCATAATGACGCTGTGTCTTGCTGATTGACCCAGGTGGAATAACTGCCTCAGCTGGTAGTTGTGTCGCAGTCCTGAACAGGCACAGGCGTTCAAGCCGCAAAAAAGCCGTCATGGACGGGGGGAAATACCGCTCATGCGGCTTTGCTTTCTCCTCTTCCCTGTCAGACGGCCTGAAAGGCCTGCTCCAGATCAGCGATGATGTCGTTGATGTTTTCCGTGCCGACGGACAGGCGGACTGTGTTCGGCTTGATGCCCTGTTCGGCAAGTTCCGTCTCACTCAGCTGTGAATGCGTTGTGCTTGCCGGATGGATCACGAGTGATTTGACGTCGGCCACATTTGCCAACAGCGAGAATATCTGCAAACTGTCAATAAATTGATGCGCTTCTTTTACTCCGCCCTTGATTTCAAACGTAAAAATGGAGCCGGCGCCCTTTGGAAAATACTTTTTGTACAAATTGTGGTCAGGGCTGTCGGGTAAAGAAGGATGATACACTTTCTGCACCTTTGGATGTCGGATCAGATAGTCCACCACTTTCAGCGCGTTTTCCACGTGTCGCTCCACCCGCAACGAAAGCGTTTCCACGCCCTGGAGCAGCAGAAAAGCGTTGAACGGAGAAATGGCGGCGCCGGTGTCCCGCAGCAGAATGGCCCGTATTTTGACCACAAAAGCGAGCGCACCCAAGGCTTTTGTAAACGAAAGACCATGATAGCTGGGGCTGGGGGCGGTGACTGAGGCAAATTTGCCGCTGCCTTCCCAGTCAAACTTTCCGCCGTCCACTATGATACCGCCAAGGGAGGTTCCGTGCCCGCCGATGAATTTCGTCGCTGAATGAACAACGATGTCCGCCCCGTGTTCCAGCGGACGCAGCAGATTGGGTGGAGTGAACGTGCTGTCCACCACCAGCGGAATTTTGTGCCTGTGCGCAACAGCGGCGACAGCCTCAATATCAATAATGTTGGAATGCGGGTTGCCGAGCGTTTCAATAAACAGCGCTCTGGTGTTCGGCTGTATGGCCCTTTCAAAGGCTTCGGGCATGTTAGGATCAACAAAGGTCGTTGTAATGCCGTACAGGGGCAGCGTGTGCTCAAGCAGATTGAAAGTACCGCCGTAAATTGTCTTTGCCGATACAATATGGCCGCCCGCAACCGTCAGATTCAGAAATGTATATGTCAGGGCGGCTGCGCCTGACGCCACGGCCAGCGCGGCAACTCCACCCTCCAGCGCGGCCACGCGTTTTTCAAGCACGTCCTGCGTGGAATTTGTCAGGCGGCCGTAAATATTGCCGGCGTCCGCCAGTCCGAAACGCGCCGCCGCATGCGCCGCGTCTTTGAACACATAGGAAGTTGTCTGATAAATAGGTACCGCGCGCGCGTCCGACGCCGGATCAGGCCATTCCTGGCCTATGTGCAGCTGTTTTGTCTCAAAAGCCCAAGATGCCGTATTTGTGGGATTTGCCATGACACTGTCTCCCTTTTTCAAATTTTGACGTTGATTACAAAACAGCCCATAAATATTATTATTCCGACTGGAAAAGTAATAATTAAACACACTCCGAAATGCAAGCTTTTTTTCTGCTCCGGTCTTTGGAAAATTGTTCTGCGCTTTTGACAGTTCAGGTCACGGCATTGTTTACGGCGAACCGTAACATTCGCTGGTTATAGACGTGTCAAAACATTTTTTAGTGTTTGCAGTATGGAACTCTGGACCTCTGATGCAATGCCGGGGACGTTTTTAAAATAATAAGTGTTGGCTGAAGTTTTTTTGCAACCTGGTGTTTAATTGCTAAAATTTCAACTAGATGATATTCGTGCTTGAACAGGAGGCACGATGAGTAAAGTTTCCCGGTTGATTCCTTGTGATGCGGACACGCTGGTACGCCTTAAAGAACTTGCAGCGCGTTGGACAACGCCATCAGGTACGGTTTAATGGAGAAAGCGTGAGGCCTAGGCCAGTCAGCTTAAAAAATGCCAGAAATTTTATTAAGTAACTATTAGTAATTAATTGTTTTTGCATGATAAGAATATCAAAAAACATCACAAAAGTGAAACTCTCGTCGTGTTTGCCATGTTGACTTCCACGCAAATATATTATTGAAGTATCGCCATGCACGCGCTTGTTTTTTCGTGGAGAGGGCCGGGCGTGGCTGCAGGAGGAATACACATGAAGCCTGCCTCGTTGCGCGAGGGCTTCACCACCGGCACAGCGGCAGCCGGCGCTGCCTTGGCCGCGCTGACCTTGCTGCGTGAAGGTCACGCGCCAAGCAGTGTCAGCGTTCCCCTTCCGCCATTTCTTCCTCCGGAAAAAGGCCGTGCGCCGTTGTTTGCAGGGCGTTGCTGCGCGGGTTTTGCGACACTGCCTGTGGAAAGCTGCGCCAGACTCCCCTTTGAATCAGGGGAAAAACCTTCCGGCGCGTTACAAACAGCCCGCGCTACTGTGCGCAAAGACGGCGGGGACGACCCGGACGTCACGTCAGGAGCGCTCATCACGGCGGACGTGACGTTGCACCACGACACAACACGACAATACATCTCCCCGGAAAACGACCATTTTATACGTATTGAAGGCGGCCCCGGCGTTGGCTGTGTTACATTGCCCGGCCTGCCTGTGCCGCCGGGAGAAGCCGCCATCAACCCCACGCCCAGAGAACAACTGCGTTTTGCCCTCGGTCTGTACGCGGCGCAAACCACCCGCCGCCGCGGGCCATGCCCGCCTCTGACCGTTATCGTCAGCGTGCCGCAAGGAGAAGAGCTTGCAAGACACACTCTCAACCGGCGTCTAGGCATCGTGGGCGGCATTTCCATTCTGGGTACGCAGGGAACGGTGCGTCCTTTCAGCAACCCCGCCTGGCAGGTCGCCATCACCCATGGACTTGCCGTGGCGCACGCCTCAGGCTGCGACGCCTTGTGTTTTTCCACAGGCCGGCGTTCAGAAAAACTGCTCATGGCGGCATACCCTGATCTTGCGCCCCAGGCTTTTATACAGGCTGCCGATTTTGTGGAATTCTCCTTAAAATCGGCCGGGGCCATGCCTTTTAAAAAAATTATCTGGGGCTGTTTTTTCGGCAAGCTCCTCAAACTTTCTCAAGGCATACCATATACCCATGCACGCGAGAGCAAAACCGGCCTGAACGAACTTGTCCGTCTGTGCTCACACGCCGGCGCAGCCTGCGCCGGTACCGTAGACCACTGCACCACCGCCGCCCAAGCGCTTGAGCTTTTGCTCACCGACGCGGCCGGGCCGCATGTCATTACGCGGATTATGTCTCTTGCCGCTGAAAAAGCAGAACGTTTTGCCGGACGTCCCGTGCGGCTACATCTTTTTCATACTGACGGCAGAGCACTATGCGCGGCGTAAAAACACAGGCTATGCTGCCGGGCATGACGCCAATACCCGCGCGACCAGCCAAGGGAAAAGATCAGGCGGAAAAACCCGACGAATGGCCGCCCATAGCAGAAATGCTGCAATCTCTCGTTGTTTTTGAATCTGCAACGCAAAAATCCGCGCCTGTCACGGTCATGGGCATTGCAAGCGGCTGCGCCGATCTAACGCGGCAGCAGCGCGCCCTGCTGAACGAGGCCGATGTGCTGTGCGCGGGGCACGCTCTGCTGGCGGCCATTGCCCCGGAAGCTGAAAATACCCTGCAGCTTGCCTGCCCGCTTGATCCTGTGCTCGCCCGCATTGAGCAACTGCACGCCGCGGGCAAACGCGTGCTCGTCGCGGCCGACGGCGACCCGCTTTTCTTCGGCATAGGCGCAAGCCTTGTCCGCCGCCTCGGTGCGGATGTCGTGCGCATTTTCCCTGCGGTGAGTTGCATGCAGCTTGCCTGCGCCCGTCTAGGTCTGCCCTCGCACAATGTTGTCTGCCTGTCCCTGCACGGCCGTAATGACATGGCCTCGCTCAACGCGGCCACAGGCGCAGACGCGCCGCTATGCGTGCTGACGGACGGGCATACACGTCCGAACGCGCTGGCCCGGCATTTGCTTGATCGCGGGGTAGACTGGTTTTTCGCGCATATTTTTGAAAACCTGAACACGCCTGACGAAACGGCGACGCATGTAAGTCTTGACAAAGCGGCGGGCATGCATTTCGGCCCGGCATGCACGCTTATTCTGACGCCCATGGGCAAGGCGCGCCGCCCCTGTCTCGGGTTAAACGCACAGGATCTCGCGGCGGAGAGCAGCCTTGTCACCAAAGCGCCCGCCCGCGCGGCGGCCCTTGCCCTGCTGCGCATCGAACCTGCGCACGCCGTTTGGGACATAGGCTCCGGTTCCGGCGCCATGGCTCTAGAGGCAGCCGCGCTGGCCCATCAGGGCCGCGTGACGGCAGTGGAAAAAAAGCCGGAGCGGGCCGTTTGCATTGAGGAAAACCGACGACGTTTCGGCGCGGCGACAGTGGATGTGCATCTCGGTGAGGCGCCGCAGTGCCTCGCCGCCCTGCCCGATCCGCAGCGCGTTTTTATCGGCGGCGGGCTTTCCGATAAACAGGGTAGGGATATTCTGCACCACACAAGCCTCCGTCTGCCGCCGGGCGGCCGCATTGTCGTTAACTGCACCCTGCTGAACACACTACACCTGTGCCGCGATTTTTTTGATAGCCTGGGCTGGTCTGTGGTAATCGTTTCCATACAGGCTGCGGAGGCCCGCCCTCTGGGCAGCGACGTTCATCTGGCGGCATTAAATCCGGTCTTTGTGCTGGCCGCACAAAAGCCAGCCTGACACCGCGATATAGTATGCTGTTGCCGCAACCTGTTAGGGATTGCACCTCGCATGTCTGAACAGAACAAAAATCAGATCGGCCCCGGTCTCGTCTCCTTTGTGGGAGCGGGCCCAGGTGACCCGGAACTTCTGACCGTCAGGGGCCGCAAGGCCATTGAAGACGCAGGTCTTGTGCTCTATGCAGGTTCTCTTGTGCCACAGGCTGTTGTGGCCTGCGCCGGAGCATCCGCGCGTCTTGTGGATTCCGTGCCCCTGACACTCTGGCAAAACCACGCCCTTGTGCGTGAAGCGGCGCTTGCCGGGCAAAACGTGGCGCGCGTACACACGGGCGACCCATCGCTTTACGGTGCGTTGCGGGAACAGGCGGAACTGCTTGACCAGGAAGACATACCCTGGCGGGTCATCCCCGGCGTTACGGCGGCCTGCGCCGCCGCTGCAGCGGCCGGCATAACCTTCACAGTGCCGAAAATCACGCAAACTCTTGTCATCAGCCGCATGGAAGGACGCATCCCTATGCCGGACAACGAGCGCATGCACAAGCTGGCTGCTTTCAAGACCTCCATGGCAATCTATCTTGCCGGCCGCGTAGCGGAAAACCTGAGCTATGAGCTCTCACGCGCGCTGCCGCGGGAAACGCCCGTGCTGTGCGCGCACCGCGTAAGCCAACCGGAAGAAAAGCTCGTCTGGACAGATGTGGAAAACATGGCCGCGTGCATCGCCGAACATAATATTGAATCACAGACAATAGTTCTGGTGCTGCCCGCAGAGGGAAAAACAGGAGCGCCGTCGCGCCTGTACGCGGAAGATTTCAGCCATACCTTCCGCAACGGAAAGTGACATCAACCTCCATAAAAGGAGAGGCTGCGGCTTTCGCCGGCCATAGGCGACGAAGACGCCGCTTTTAAAGGCGGCAGCTATGCTTTTGTACGGACGGCAATGAACTGAAAATTGTGCGCGCAAGCATGCCGTTCGCCAACCCCTCCAAAGGAGAAATCGGCACATATTTTATCGGCTATGCCGGCACCTTCAGCACAACGCACAAAATGTTGGAAAACATGTTTATCGGCGAACCCGGCAATACCGACAGACTGCTTGATTTCAGCACAGCCGTGACATGAACCCTGTTTTTTGTGCCGTCGCAGGACTTGCTGGAGGAACTGGGAGAATAGCGCCTGGCTTCATACACAACCGCCTCTCACCTGCCAAATCAAGCGCTGTACTGTTGTTTCCTGCAGTCGTCTTTCAAAGTGTAATGGTGTGAAACGGAACTTTGAACTGCACATTGAAGAGTGTGAGTGGCGATATGATCAGCCGCTGGAGCAGCTTATTGGTAGACTCAAAGAGCTGGTCGCCAAAAATATGCTGTCTAAGAACCATAAAAAAGAAGGGCGGCACTTGCCTTCGGTATTTTTTTGTGACATAAAGATCTCAAACGTCGGGGTGCTTGTGCGTGGCGGCGTTTTTTAATTCAGGAATTCGGCCGGCACAGGCGTCCGGCTGGCTGGCGCAAGAGCATATCGCTTTTGCGGATGTAGTAATATCAGTCCAAGGAGGACACGCATGGCTGAGATCACTTTTAAAGGTAAAAGCTTTGAAGTTGATGAAGATGGCTTTTTGCTGCGCTTTAACGACTGGTGCCCGGAATGGATGGAATATGTGAAGGAATCTGAAGGCATCGTTGAAATCAACGCTGATCATCAGAAAATTCTTGACTTCCTGCAGGACTACTACAAGAAAAACGGTATTGCCCCGATGGTGCGCATTCTTTCCAAAAATACCGGCTACAAACTGAAAGAAGTTTACGAGCTTTTCCCCTCAGGCCCCGGCAAAGGTGCCTGTAAAATGGCCGGATTGCCCAAGCCCACAGGCTGTGTGTAATACGGGGTACGCATATTTTGCAAAAAAAAGCGGAAGGGTAATCCTCCCGCTTTTTTTGTTTTGCGCGCGGGGTTTGCGCCCTTTACGCCGGAGCAAAAAAAAGGTATCGGCTTGCCATGCCATCCAAATTTTCATGGAAGAAAGCCATACTCTGGCTTTTTTTTCTTTTGCTACTCTGCGGAAGTGCAGGCGGCGGCGTTGCGGCGTTGCTTTTTTACTGGGCTTCGCGTGATTTGCCTGACATTACTCGTATAGCGGACTATAACCCGCCGCAGGCCACGACGATTCTGGCCCGTGACGGCTCGACGCTCGGCGTTTTGTCCCATGAAAAGCGTTATATCATCAACCTTGCGGAAATGTCGCGTTTTTTGCCTCTGGCTTTTCTGGCTGCAGAGGACGACGCTTTTTACCGTCATTTCGGCGTTGACCCGACGGCCATTGTACAGGCGGCAATGTTCAACTTTCGCACTGGAACAAAGGGACACGGCGGCAGCACTATCACGCAGCAGGTTATCAAACAGCTCCTGCTAACCTCAGAACGTACATACACGCGCAAGATCAAGGAAGTTCTTCTGGCGTGCAGGCTGGAAAATTTTCTTTCCAAAGACGAAATCCTGAGCATTTATCTGAACCAGATTTATCTGGGCGAACATGCCTATGGCGTGGAGGCTGCGGCGCGCACGTATTTCGGCAAACATGCCGCTGACATTACCCTTGCGGAAAGCGCCGTTATTGCGGGGCTGCCCAAGGCTCCCAGCAGCTATAATCCTTTTCGCCATCCCAAAGAGACAAAAAATCGTCAGATGTATGTCCTGGGCCGGCTACGGGATCTCGCCTGGATTACGCCGAAAGAATACCGGCAGGCCGCTGTTGAACCTTTGGTGTACTGGAGTGTGACCGAAAGCACAGGCGGAGCCTCTCTGTGGTATATGGAAGAAGTTCGGCGTTTGCTCATTGAATTTTTTACGGAAAAAAATCTTAAGACCCTTGGTGTGGACACGCCCAAATACGGCGAAGATTATGTGTATGAAGCGGGGCTCACCGTGCGCACGGCTATGGCGCCCATCCATCAGGATGCCGCCGGACGGGCTCTACGCCAAGGTTTGGAAGAACTGGACAAACGTCAGGGCTGGCGCGGCCCTCTGGGACAGCTTGACGAACAGAGCCGGAGCGTTTTTCTGGCAGAGACCGTTTTTGCACCCCTTGATCTGGCGGGCGGGGCATGG
Source organism: Desulfovibrio sp. (assembly GCA_031260725.1). GTDB lineage: Bacteria > Desulfobacterota > Desulfovibrionia > Desulfovibrionales > Desulfovibrionaceae > Desulfovibrio. The sequence continues at coordinate 10,013 of JAISKZ010000064.1, forward strand.
GTAAAGGCACTTGTGACGGACGTGAGCGCCGCTGAAGCCCGTGTGACGTTGGGGCAGGGTTATACGGGCGTCATTCCAGCCGCCAATCTGTCTTGGGCGCGCAAACCCAACCCCAAGGTGGCAGGCATGTATGCCCCTCCTGTCAGAGACGTGCGACAGACGCTTAAGCCGGGTGATCTGATCTGGGTTTCCGCAGCCGATCAGCTTGTTGTCACTACCGACGCCAGAGGCCGCAAGGAAAAGCAAGGCCGGCCCTATGATCCGGCTGAAGTGCAAAAAAACAAGCCTGTTCTTCTGCTCTTGCAGCAGGAGCCTGCAGTGCAGGGAGCATTGGCTTCTCTTGAGCCTCAAAGCGGTGATGTTGTGGCGCTTATCGGCGGTTATAACTTTGGCGACAGCCATTTCAACCGGGCCACGCAATCTCGCCGCCAGCCCGGTTCCAGTTTCAAGCCCGTGGTCTACTCCACGGCGCTTGATTTCGGTTTTACCCCCTCATCCACTGTGCTGGACGCCCCGTTTGTCTATGTCAACCCCTGGACAAACAAAGTCTGGCGTCCCTCCAATTATGAGCACGACTACAAAGGCGAGCTGCCCTTGTATCAGGCACTGGCGTTTTCCCGTAACACCTGCACCGTGCGTATGGCCCAGCGGGTGGGCGTTGCCAATGTGATACAGCGGGCCAAGGCTCTCGGGCTGGAACCCCATTTTCCTGAGGAGATGGCCATAAGTCTTGGCGCGGTTGCCGTTTCTCCCCTCAATCTCACGCAGGCGTATGCGGCCTTTGCCAATCAGGGTTTGGGCGTGCGCCCCAGAATCATCACGTCCATTGAAGATACAACCGGCCGCGTGCTTTACCGCCAGGACGAAGAACACTGGCAGGCCATCAGTCCGCAGAATGCCTATATGATGGCCACGTTGCTCAAAAATGCGGTCAATGCCGGCACGGGAACCCGCGCGCGGATAGACGGCCGCTTCATCGCCGGCAAAACCGGCACCACGAACGAAGAGCACGACGCCTGGTTTATTGGTTTTACGCCCTATCTGGTCACCGGCGTCTACGTGGGTTATGATCAGTTGCAGTCTTTGGGACGTCAGGAACAGGGCGGTCGTACAGCGGCCCCCGTTTTTCGCAATTACCGCGTGAAAGTGGAAAATTTGTATGCAGCGCAGGATTTTGTCATGCCTGAGGGAATTGTCATGTCCGGCGGTTTTGCCCACCGCGCCGACATGCCTTTACAGGGGATTTCCGCCACAGACGTCCAGACGGCGGTTGACGATGCCGGTGCAAACACCTCCGAGGACGGTGAAGACCTTATGCGCCTGATGTTTTGAGATGTTGTAACATAATTATAATAACTACTCTGATTTGTTACTATAACAAATTGCCAATATGGTGGATCGGGCATGATTCCCTACGGATCCCTGATTGTGTATGTGACCCCCAGGGGCAGGCGCTACATAAGGCGCCTTGTCGCGGGGACAAGCTGGCACAGCAACGACGGTGCAGTAACGGCGGAACAGGTGTCGTCTCTTGATTTCGGCGCACAGACACAGACAAATCTCTCCGTGCCCATACGTGTGCAGGAAGCCACGCTTTTTGACCGCCTGCTGCATGTTAAGCGCCAGACGCAAATCATTTATCCCAAAGACATTGCGTATATTTGCCTGCGCCTCGGCGCCGGGCCCGGACGTACGATTCTGGAAGCAGGCAGTGGTTCAGGGGGGCTTACGTTAGGGCTTTCTTGGTTTTGCGGGCCGACGGGCAGGGTTGTTAGTCATGAGGCGCGAGAAGAATTTTTGCTGCTTGCCCGCCGCAATCTGGAATGGGCCGGGCTTGGCGGTAACGTGGAGCTGCATCACAAAGACATTGCCGACGGTTTTGCTGCCGCTGGCGCAGATGCACTTTTTCTGGACGTGCGCACGCCCTGGGAGTATCTGACGCAGGCGACAGCGGCTTTGCGCCCCGGCGCGACGTTGGGCTTTCTTGTGCCCACGACGGAGCAGGTGGGCAAGCTGTTGCTTGGGCTGGAGCAGGGGCCCTTTGCGGAAACGGAAGTGTGCGAGATTTTGATCAGGTACTGGAAACCTGTGGCCGATCGTCTGCGGCCTGAAGACAGAATGATTGCGCACACAGGTTTTTTGATCTTTTGCCGTTTACAGGTTCGCAGCGATGCCTTTGAACGTCTCAGGCCGCTCGGCACGCGCGAACGCAAACAGCAGACCGCCCGTCTCGCGCGGCAAGACAAAGCTTCCTCCTCTGACGACAGCGGGTAACGCCTGGATGCAAACGAACTAAAACGTCAGCCCTTCGCCGCGTGACCGCCCGCCGGTATTGCTGTCGCGCTGCCCGACGGAAGCGTGGCCCAAGTCTCGCCAGCCAGCCAAATTCCTGACCGACCACAATAGTGCGTTCATCTGCGCGGCGTATCATCCTGTGTTTTGTTCCCGCCCGCGTAAACCACGCAAGACAGGCCGCTTCAGACGCCCATAAGCCATGCGGCGGCGCTCAGCAGGTTGCTGCGGAATTTTGGCACGCAGCGGCATTTCCTTGATATGCACATCCATTTGTGGAAAAGCAACCTCAATACGGTGCTGCCGGAACTGTTTTTCTACTTCCAGGCGTATATCCGAAGAGGTGGACACACCCACATCATAATCCTTAACCCAAAAGCGCAATAAAAAATCCAGCGTGCTCGCCCCAAAATCTGCAAAAGCGATGGTAGGAGTCGGATATTTCAACACATTGCGGTGGCCTGAGGCAATGCCCAGCATGAGTTTCATCACAAGTTCAGTGTTTGAGCCGTACGCTACACCCAGTGAAATCTCGCGCCGCACAGAGCGGCTGTTGCGCGTCCAGTTGATAAGACGGCTGGAGACAAATTCTGAATTAGGCACATAAATCAAGGCATTATCATATGTTTCCACCATAGTGGCGCGCATGCTTATTTTACGCACCCTGCCGGTAACGCCGCCCACTTCCACCACGTCTCCTGCCTGAAGCGTACGGCTGAAAATCAGAATAAGACCTGAAATAAAATTATTAACAATAGTCTGCATGCCGAAACCTATGCCGACGGAAAGACCGCCGGCTACCATAGCCAGATTGCTCAATTCCATGCCCAGCGAACGCAGGGCGAACAGGCCAAAAAAACACCATGCAGTATAGGTCAAAGCCGTTTGCATGGGCGGTATCAGCGTGGAATCAATCTCAAGCCCCTGTCCCGGCAGCTTTGAGAGAAGACGCGTACCCATAGACACTGCAGCGCGTGTCAAATAAAAAGCGCTGATAATCAGCAGCAACTGGATGATATTAAACTGAGTGGCTCCCACGTTTACGCTCTTAAGCACATATTCCTTGAGCAGATACATGCCGCCGGGCAGCGTGCCCACCCATAAAAGCACTCCCGTCACTGCCGCCACCAGTACAACAGGTGCCGCCAGTGCAATCAGCAGATGCGCCACTGCAGCGCGCACCCCCTCGCTGGGCAGTCGCCCGTTGAGTTCGCTGATAAGGCTCATGCTGCCGAGGCACAGTTCCAGAGCGAGCGACGAAGAAACAAAAAACAGATACAGAGTCATGCTGTAGATATGCAGTCCGAGCAGGCTCAGCGCAAGACAAAACCAAAGGACAACGGGCGCACATTCAAGAATGCCGCATTCAAGTTGTAGGGAAGACGATTCCTCTACGCGTCGTCGGCGCAACCGCACCAGCGACACGGCGACCAGAGCTGTCCAGAACACAAGCGTCAGCGGTTTTGCCAAAGGCAGATACAGCAAAGTATACGCGCAAAACGTGAGCGGCATGAGCCGCCAGAACGGCGCGCGCGAAACGCCGGCTTCTGGATTTTTCAAAAGCCGCATGTCCCAGGCCAGAAATATCTGGCCTGCTATAATGCCCAGATTGCCGAGAGCCAACAAAAGACGAAAAATTTCTCCGCCGGTGGAGATGGAACTGGCCGCGAGCGAAAATCCCAGGCAGAGACAGGGCAAAGAAACTTGGAAAATATGTCTCCCCGCAGGTGAAGACGTGGGCGTGAGCAAGCGTCGGCCCAGCAAAAACTTGGCAACGCAGGTAAAACATAGGCACAGCGCGAAACGCAAACCGGCCGTGCCCCACTGCTCAGCGGCAACGGGCATTTCCACTGCCTGACGCAACACCATGCCCTGAACAGAATAGCGCATATTCCGCGGAACTTCTTCCCAGGTTTCAAGGCTCAACCAGGGCACAGGGTCTTGCAGATAATAGTCTTTCCAAAGCACCGGCAGCCGGGAAGCAATGTCCGCACGTGTTTTTTCCAATCGTTCAAGCAACGTCATGTACGGACCAAGAGAAGAGTCGTACTTGGCCAAAACGACGGCAAGCCGTGATTTTGCCTGTGCGATATCCTTGACATAGGCCTGCATTTCAGCGCCCACTCGTCCGCCGCGCACATCTTCGGGCAGACTGTCGGCGAGATAGGTCACCCGGTCGAGCAATGCCTGAACTTCAGCGCGACCCAGAATGAGCGGTTCAAGATCCTGCCGTTCCTCCAGCATGGTTGAGGCAATCCGCCGGCTGACGGCTTCCATGGGATTAGGCCACTCCTGAAAATTATTGACAAGGACGAGCAGCCGACGCGCTTCCTCTTCAAAAGAGGGCGTCTTTTTTGTCAGCCCCGCTGCGTCTTTCGCAAAATTTTCCCGCATGATGGCAGCTTTTGCGTTGATTTCATTCAGCATATCGCGCTGACTTGTCCATACCGACTCCCAAGTGTCAACCTGATCCGGCACGTATTTTGCGCTCTCATCCTTTTTGTCATCCGCCTGGGCTGCGGGCTGGGTGGGCGGCGTCTGCGGCGTGGCAGCAAAACAGAACTGGGTAAAACTCTGCGACAGCAAAAAAAACAAAACAGCAGCACAACACCAGAACATGAACAATCTTCTCAGAACGCGCTCATCCATAATCCACCACTGTCAGTTACAACGCTTTTTATATTATCCTGCTTGCATGGATTGCCTATGCCCGCTGCTTGACGCGGAAAAACACAACTTGAAAAACGCTCCATACAGGAGCATAGTCAACAGGCAAGCCAAGGATAAAGCCATGCCAGCCTTTCTTCCAAATGAAACAGATCTTTACGCCATCACTGACGCGCGTCTCTGCCGGGGGCGTCCGCTCGCCGATGTCGCCCGCGCTCTGCTTGACGCCGGAGTACGTATTCTGCAATACAGGGAAAAAAAACTCAAGGCCGGGCAAATGCTTGAAGAATGCCGCCTGCTCCGTCGCATGACCCTGGAAGCTGGAGCCTGCTTTATTGTCAACGATCACATTGACATTGCCTTGCTGGTTGAGGCCGACGGCGTGCATATAGGCCAGGAAGACCTGCCCGTGCCTGAAGCGCGCCGCCTTATGGGGCCGCAAGCGATTATCGGCCTTTCCACACATACGCCGGAACAGGCTGTGGCCGCCGTGGCAGCGGGTGCGGATTATATCGGCGTAGGACCGATTTTCGCCACTCAGACCAAGGAAGACGTTGTCGCGCCGGTGGGCTGCGCCTACCTTGACTGGGCGGCGCGCAACAGAGCGCTGCCTTTTGTGGCCATAGGCGGCATAAAGGAACACAATATCGGCGAGGTAGCGCGGCACGGTGCCTATTGCTGTGCCCTTGTGTCCGAGCTGGTCAGCGCGCCGGACATTGCCGCCAAAGTTGCGGCCGTGCGCCGCGCCATGCACGCTTGAACCGCCTCTCCTGGTCAGGCGGACGCCGTTTCAAAAGTGCTGCGCATCACCGCGACAACGCTGGGAGAAGCCCCACCTGTGCTGGCGGCGTCGGTTCAGAATACATTCGCTGTGTCGGCAAGTTGGACGACCGCCTGCTTATTTTGCTTGACCTTGACAATTTATTGGGCGACATGAACTTGGACGCTCTGTAAAAGCCGTAGCGGTTTTCGGGCGATAATACGCCACATCAATGTGAAGGGGTTCATGGCGTTGCGTCTTTCACGTTCCATTGTCGGGAAAGCCGAAGCGGATGCCGTTAGCCGGGTGCTTTTGGAAGACGGTTATCTGGGCATGGGTAATGAAGTGCGCCTGTTTGAAGAAGAACTGGCCGCATACCTCGGCGTTTCGCCGACACAGGTCATCGCCGTCAATACTGGCACGGCAGCCCTGCATCTGGCCCTTGAAGCGCTGTCAGCACGACGAAACGCCGCAGGCGGCGATGTGCTTGTGCCTTCGCTGACCTTTCTGGCCTCGTTTCAAGCAGTCACGGCCGCAGGCTTGCGCCCTGTCGCTTGCGACGTGCTGCGGGAAACGGGCACACTGGATATTAAAGACGCGGAAAAACGACTCACCGCAAAAACATTTGCCATCATGCCCGTGGACTACGCGAGCAACCCTTGGCATCTTGATGAAGTCCATGACTTCGCCCGCCGTAAAGGCATGCGCGTGGTGGAAGATGCGGCCCACGCCTTTGGCTGCGTCCACGGCGGACGCAAAATCGGCAGTTTCGGCGACATGGTCTGTTTCAGCTTCGACGGCATTAAGAACATCACCTCCGGCGAAGGAGGCCTCGTTGTGGCCTTTGACGCGCAGGCCGCACGGCTTGTTTCCGACGCGCGTCTGCTCTCTGTGAAAAATGACGCGGAAAAACGCTTTGTCGGTATCCGTTCCTGGGATCCGGACGTTAAACGGCAGGGCTGGCGTTATCACATGAGCAACATCATGGCCGCGATCGGCCGGGTGCAGCTTGCCCGTCTGGATACGGAATTCGCCCCGGCAAGACGCTCCTTGGCGGCTCTTTACAAAGAACGCTTCTCAGAACTTGACGGCATAGCCTTTTTGCAGACAGACCCGGACGACGATATCGTGCCGCACATTTTGCCGGTGCGCATCACGGACGGGCGCAGAGACGCGGTAAAACAGGCTCTGGCCCGTGTTGGCATCCCAACGGGCGTGCACTACAAGCCCAACCACCTGTTGAGCTTTTTCGGAGGCGGCGCTGTTCATCTGCCGGCAGCAGAACAACTGTACGCGGAACTTATCTCTTTGCCCCTGCACCCAGGCCTGAGCCGACAGGACGTGGGAACCGTCTGCAAAGCCATACGCGAGACGCTCGCAACGGCGTAACATATTGACAAACACAGCAGCAACATGATCACACACACATGGGTTGATTTACGGGGTGTTACCCGCGCGCTGCTCGCCAGCCGCTGGACGTTTCAGGCCAAAGTCATTCACAAAACCATGCTGCCACGCTATGCGGCTGTGCATCTGACGGGCCTCGGGCTCAATTCCGTCCTTGTCTGGCTGCCCATGTATGCCGGTCTTTTCTATGAACCCACCATGCCCGTTGCTGCCCTGCTTGTCGCTGTCAGCACCTATCTACTCTGCAAGCACTTTGTTTTTCAAAACGCTTCCGCCGGAAAATACGCCTGATGCCGCCAGCCGTTTCCGTCATCATGAACTGCCTGAACAGCGCGCGTCATCTGCGCCCGGCGTTGGAAAGCCTGTTTGCACAGACATTTGAAGATTTTGAACTCATTTTTTGGGACAACGCCTCCACGGATGAGAGCCCTGACATTGTTCAGGACTTTTCCGCGCGTTTTCCTGACAAAATACGCTGTTTCCGGGGCGCGGACACTGTTTCCCTCGGCGCGGCGCGCAATCTGGCGCTGGCCTGCGCGCACGGCCGCTATCTCGCGTTTCTGGATTGCGACGATCTGTGGTGCCCACAAAAACTTGCCGAACAGGTTGCGCTGTTTGAAACCGGGTCCCGCGTCGGCCTTGTCTGCACGGATACAGAGATTTTTGACGGCAGCCGCGTGCTCAAACGCCTCTTTGCCGAAACACGCCCGGCGCGGGGCATGGTTTTCAGCGAGCTTATGGAACGGCAGTGGATTTCCATGTCGTCAGCAATGCTGCGGCGCGAAGCGCTTCAGGGGCTGACTGACGAAGGGGAAACCGATTTTTTTGACGAAAGCCTGAACGTGTGTGAGGAGGCCGATGTTTTTTACCGCATCGCCCACGACTGGGAGCTTGACTTTGTGGACAGGCCGCTCACGCGCTGGCGGATGCACGGGGGCAACAGCACTTTTCACAAATTCGGTCAATTCGCGGACGAAACCCTGTGTATTCTCAATAAACACTGCCGCATCTACCCCGGTTATGCCGTGGAACACGCCGAACTCGTGGCTTTGCTGACCCGACGGGCCGCCTTTCAGAAAGCAGTCTCACTCTGGCGCGAAGGGCGGAACAGGCATGCCCGCGTAACCATCGCCCCATGGAAAAACGCTTCGCTGAAGCACAGACTTTTCTGGTGGGCCAGCTTTTTACCGGGATCGTGCTTTGACCTTGCGGCGCGGGCGTATTTTACCCTGCCAGCCGCTTTGCGGCGGTAGGTTTGATGCGTCAGAAGAATTTCTGATAGTCTAGGCCCTTAAATATTCCCGGTTTACATGGAATATTTCCGGCTGATCTCCTCGCCCGCTTTCTCCACATCAACGCGCATCCGCTCGCGGGCCGCCGTAATTCTGTTGTCCAAATCAGGGTCAGACAAGGCCAGAATCTGCGCGGCCAGCCAGGCCGCATTGCACGCGCCCGCCTTGTCCAGCGCCACAGTGGCCACGGGAAAGCCCGGTGGCATCTGCACAGTGGAAAACAGCGCATCCATGCCAGCAAGAACTCCCCCGGAAACGGGAATGCCGATCACAGGGCGCGTGGTAAGCGCGGCCACGGCCCCGGCCAGATGTGCCGCCATGCCCGCCGCACAGATAAACACCCCGGCGCCGGCAACCTCCTGCCCGCGCACAAGCGCGCGCGTGCGTTCGGGCGTGCGATGGGCGGAACTCACTGTCATCACAAATGAAATACCGAGGTCTTGTAAAACTTCCGTACAAGGGCTGATTTTCTCTTCGTCGGATTTTGAGCCCATAAGAATGACAACGCGCGGCACAGCCCCTCCCTATGTTGTGGACAAAAGACGACGCATGCCTTTTTCTCCGATGTCTTTGCGATAAAAACTGTTCGGCACGCGAATTTTGTCCAGGGCCTCGTAAGCTTTTTTTCTGGCGTCGGGCAGACCGTCGCCCAGAGCCGTTATGCAGAGCACACGGCCTCCGCTCGAAATCAGCGCACGATCTTTCACGACGGTTGCGCTGTGAAACACCTTGACACCGCAAATCCCCTCGGCCTCGGCAATTCCCTTGATCACAAGGCCCTTAGCGCAGGCACGCGGATAGCCTCTTGCCGCAAGAACCACGCTCAACGCCGTCTGCCCGGTATAGGCAATGCTTGCGGGATCAAGCCTGCCGTTGACGCAGTCCATCATAATCTGAACCAGATCTCCGTTCAGGCGCGCAAGCAGCGGCTGACATTCAGGGTCGCCGAAACGCACGTTGTACTCCAGCACACGCGGACCGTCCGCAGTCATTATAAGGCCCGCATAGAGCACACCCACAAAGGGATGGCCGTCTTCCGCCAATGCTCTGAGCACGGGCCGGACGGCCAGATCCGCCATTTTATCCAATCCGTCGTCAGGCAATACGGGTGCCGGGCTGTAGGCACCCATGCCGCCTGTGTTGGGGCCCTGATCATTATCAAAGGCCGCCTTGTGATCTTGGGCTGAAGGCAGGGGCACGGCACCCTCTCCGTCACAAAAGCAGAGCAGCGAAACTTCTTCCCCCTGCAGGCATTCCTCAATAATCACGCGATCACCGGCTGCCCCGAAGACGCGCGCGAACATGATATCCTCCACCGCCTGCAGGGCCTGTTGCGAATCTTTCGCCACCACCACGCCCTTGCCGGCGGCAAGGCCGTCGGCCTTGATCACAAGTGGCGCGCCAAATTTAACCACATGTTTTTTTGCGGCTTCCATATCGCTGAAAACCACGCTTTTCGCCGTGGGTACGCCTGTCTTTTTCATAATCTGCTTGGCAAAGGCCTTGCTTCCCTCAATGCGCGCGCAATAGGCGTCTGGTCCAAAGCAGGCTGTGCCCGCCTCGCGCAGACGATCCACAATGCCGAGCGTCAAGGGCAATTCCGAGCCAGGGACGACAAGATCGATCTTTTCTCTGCGTGCCAGCGCCACAAGCCCGTCAATATCGTTGGCCGCCACTGCCGTGTTAACGGCGCCTTCGCCCTTCGTGCCGCCATTGCCGGGAGCAGCGAAAATTTTTTCTGCCTGTGGACTTTGCCCGAGCTTCCAGACAAGGGCGTGCTCCCGCCCGCCGGAACCGATCACCAGAATACGCAATTTACCTCCTCCAGAACAAGACACGCCCGGCGCAACGTCTGCAACAGCCGCCACGCCGGGCAATATCTGCGAAGTTTTCTGTTCTACTGGTTCGGTGTCACTTCAAAATCGCTCAGATCCGCCGGCACATTAGGATTTGTCTGTGAAATATCCAGCGGATAGGCCGTGATCATACATTGCCGACTGCCGACGCCCAGATCAGGCGAGGTGTTCAGCCCGACCACAAGATCCAGCACGCCGTCGTTATTGGCGTCCGCCAGATCCACGGAAGCCACGGAACCGCGAATGCGGCGGGTTTTCCATTTAAGCGCAATGCCTACGCCGTCCCAGTACAGGGCGTGTATTTCCCCCTGGGGGAAATACCTGTACCTATCAAACAACTGGGAAGCTGTGGATATCGGCTTGTTGATCAGGAGCACATACTCGCCGGTATGTCCCAAATCTGCGGTAATCAGGCGCATGGGCGCGTAATACTTGCCGGGGAGCTGGTAGTTGCGGTCAGGGTCAAGACCGGGCATGCCTTTGTAATGCTCCATGCCTGTCGCCGAACCGGAAAACCGCTCTATCGTCGTGTGTATCAGCGTATTACCACTGCCTTGAAAAAGTTTGATGCGTTCATCATCGGTGAGCATAACAAGCTGATCGCCTTTGCCGTTTTTGCCGCCAGGCAGCCAGCAGATATTAAACACCTTGGCCCCTTCCGGCAGATCCAGCCGTGAGCCAAGAGTGAGTTTGGCGCCGTGTTTCTCCATCACGCGCACGCCGGGCGCAAAGAGCTTGATCGAATCCCAGCCCTGGCCCACCAGAGTCGGCGCAAAATTGGGCGGCGTGCTCACCACGCTCGCAAAATAAGGGACTCGCTCAGCGCACTCTGCAAGTTTGTTGCCCGCAAAAGTATAAAAATAACTGTACGGCCGGTTGCTGTCCTGCTCATAGGTGGCGATAACCAGATCTTTGACGCCGTCATGATTGATATCAATGGCCCGCATGGAAAAATTGAGATTGGATCTGGAGACGACGGTTTCGCCGAGCGGTTTCAGTTTGCCGTCCGCCGACCATGCGTAGATGGTCAGCTTGTGGTCTCCAAGCACGGCGATTTCATTTTTGCCGTCGCCGTTGAAGTCGCCCACCGCCATATCCACCATTTTGTTGGGCAGACGCTGACTGCGCAAGCGTGAGGCGTCGTTGGCCCACGTTCCCTGATAGCGGAACTGCGGATTGAGGTAGACCTGCTGTTGGCCCGTCTCATTGACCACAATGTCCGAATTCATGCGGTTGACCATCTGCCCTCCGCCCTGCTGTCCCGCATACGCCACACCGGGCAGGCCCAGCGCCTCGCTGCTCAAGGCCGCGGCGAGATTCTGCACAGTGGCCGTCAGACCGCTCACCGGCCCCTGGCCGGTCTTGCTCCAAGTTTTCCCGTCTTTGTCCGAACTGTTGACTTCAACAGTGCATTCATTGCCCAAAACAGTCACAACACCCCAGACAACATAGTCGGCGTGTTGCGCGTTCCTTGCCTTGCGGGCCTCTGCCAGCGAAGAAACTTTGATCTGCACGGGACGCACTTCAAGCACACCGGGGCGGTTGAGTCCTGCCTGAATGGTGGCGGGCACAGCTTTGGACAAATAAGCGTAACTCTGCGGCGCTGTTACAGAAAACGGAAATAAAATTACGCTCTTCGACGAGGCGCTTGCCGTTGCAGGCAGCCAGACGACAAGCGGCAACAAGGCCGCAATGAACAATCTCAGGAAGGTTTTCATCCGTAGCTCCTTGAAGTGTAACGGGGCGCGTCGCCCCTCCAGTGTTCAGGCACTATACGCGCACTTGCCCTCCAGCGCAATATGAAAGCGCCGCGGGACCAGGGCAGAGGCATCTAAATTTTTAGAGATTCCAGCAAAAACGTGTCATTGAATGCGACCTTGATCGTTTGGCTTTTTTGTACTTGATTCACCAGGAAGGTACTTGATGTAGTTAGGCATAAAATTTTTTTCCGCAACACGTCTGATTTATAATATAAAATTAATTATCGCCCTGATTTTTCCCGCCAATAAATCGTAAGACATCTTCCCATTTCCTGTTGATTCGTTTATCATGGATCAAT
>JAISKZ010000068.1 GCA_031260725.1 Desulfovibrio sp.
ATACCTGAACATCCACTCGCTTTTTGTGCAGCAATATCTGATGCTGGGCGCCACGGCCTGCGCGTATTGGCTCGTCACCCGACGGCACTGGCGCGTGCGGAATCAGACGCTACGCTTTCATCTCACCAAAGAGCAGACCTGCGCCTACCGCCGCGAATTTTTTCATTACAGCCACCCGCTCTTTGTGCAGATGTTCCTCTCTTTTTTGCTGCTCACCTCTGAGCGCTGGTTGTTGCAATGGTTTGACGGCAGCGCGGAACAGGGGTTTTTTGCCTTGTCCCAAAAAGTCAGTATGGCCTGTTTCCTTTTTGTTTCAGCCATGACCCCGCTTGTCATGCGCGAACTTTCCATCGCTTGGGGCAACAACGACCGCGAGGCAATGGGACGTCTGCTTACACGATTCGCACCGCTTTTGTATGCGACGGCGGCGTATTTTTCGTGTTTTACGCTGGCAGAGGGGCCGGCAATGGTACGCATTTTCGGCGGCGAACAGTTTTCGGCGGCCATTCTACCCGTGCAGATCATGGCGTTGTATCCCCTGCATCAGGCATACGGTCAACTGGCCGGTTCTGTCTTTCATGCAACCGGCCGCACAAGTGTGCTGCGCAACATAGCCGCGCTTGAATGCGTTTACGGCTTCGGCGCGGCGTGGTTTTTCCTCGCGCCGCCGCAATTGTGGGGACTGAACCTCGGTGCGGTGGGTCTTGCGTTGAAAACAGTGCTGGTGCAGTGCCTGACCGTCAACCTGTATCTCTGGCTGGCCTCGCGCTTCATTCCACTCCATTTCTGGCGTAATGTCGCCCATCAGGCATGGAGTCTCGCTTTTCTTTTGCTGCCGGCCTATGCCTGCCGTGAAGCCACCATCGCCCTTGGCATAGGGGAGATGGATTCCATCTGGCGCTTTTTTGTGTCTGGTGCCGCATATAGCCTGATTGCGTTTGTGCTTTGCGCAGCCTTTCCGCCGCTTTTCGGACTCTCCCGCCAAGACTTGCGGGAACTGCTTATACGCTTGAAAAAATTCGGCGGATGAAAATCCGCCGACCATGCCAAAATAAAATCTGCCACGTCGCGCCGCTGTTTGCCGTGGCGGACGGGAACATACGGCAGGTCTGACCGTTTCCGACATTGCCTGTGTCAGGCAAAATAGGTCATGGACGTTTTTTTAAGCTCTTTCAGGCTCTTCAGAACAGCGTGCTCCCTGAGCGGGCTTGTGCGTGCAAGCTCCTTAACCACGCCGAGACACTCGGCCTCATTGCGGCCGTGTACCATGGTATAGAGCGTGTACGGCCAGTCCGGCGCCGAGCTTGGCCTGTAATAGACGTGCGAGATATGATCGTGTTGTGCGGCCAGAACGCCGCATGCGTCCACCAAGGCTTCGTCCACCTTCCATGCCACCATGGCGTTGTGCGTCCAGCCTGTTTTCTGGTGTTTTATGCTGGCTCCGAAACGGCGTATGGCCCCGGATTTTTTCAGACGGATCAGCAGGGCAAGCACATCGGCCTCGCTGACGCCGGTTTCACGGGCAATATCGGCATACGGCGCAAGCGAGTCCGGAAGGTTTGTCTGGACAATGCGCAAAATCGCGCGCTCGGCGTCAGTGAATTCCATGCAGTGCCACGAAAAGGCGAAACAGGTGTAGTTTTGAATGATTATAAGCTGTTGTCATAAACTGCCGCATACAGCGCGAACGGCTTTCAGCGGCTGAACGAACGTTCGAAAAGGCCCTGAACGGCCAGACGGCTGTTGTCTTCCAGAAAGCGCGTGCCTGTCGCGGTAAACTTCGGGGAGTCAATGACGGGCTTTTCTGTGGCCACCCAGACGTCCTTCTTCCAGATAAACCACGAGCTGCGCGCCTGATCAAAGACAAAAAGGGGCTTGTTGCAGATTTTGGCGAATTCCGCCCCCCAACCTGTGCCGCCTTTCACTGTGTTGTCCAGCTGTATGGTGCCTACAACAAAAATCTGGTCGCCGCTGCTGACCTGCCAACAGATGGATTGCAGCACCTTGCGGAACAGGGGCGCCCGGGTATATTCGCGGCGCATCAGCTTTGAAACGTAGGTCAGGCTGACGTCTTTCAGCATGAGTTCCTGCGATGTGAGCACACGCACGCCGCGCACGCGCTCTGTCTGATGCCCTTCAAAACTGTAGTTCACTTCCTCAATGCCGAAACTTTCCGCAAGATCGCCGAAAAATTCTTCCACACCGGCAGCGCCGCCGCTGTAAAGAATGCATTGACCGGGATTGAGCATATCACTCCCCTTGTGAAACACGCTTGATTGTCAGAATCTGCATTGTATAACAATAATATATATCTGACGATACACATATTGTTCACTCAGGAGAACAAGATGGTTCAGAATAAACATCGCCCTGGCTCTGCCGGGGCGATGTTTATTCTGTCTGGCTGACGGCTAGTAACGTGGGACGCGCGGCGTACGGGGCTTTGCCTCGTTGACGCGCAACGTACGACCGCCTAAGCTGAAGTTATCCAGAGCTTCAATGGCGGCGTCAGCTTCGCTGTCCTCCATTTCCACAAAACCGAAACCGCGGGCGCGGCCGGTTTCTCTGTCACTGACAAGTTTAACGGAAAGAACCTTGCCGTGCTCGGCAAAAAGATCCTGTACCTGCTCTTCATTTGCTGACCAGGGAAGATTCCCGACATAAATGGACTTGGACATGTAAAACCCTCACAAAAAGAAATAATCCTCCCGCGTGTTCTGTCGACAAAACGTATTGCCGTCACGCGGCTCGTTGTGTGAGAAAAGCATGATTCACACAACATGTCAACCCATAATCCATACCATAATCCATAATAAACATAATTTTATCGCGCAGCAACCATCTGCGGCCTCGTTTTTAGACTTTCGGACTTTCGGATGGGATGGGAATTCTCTCGGGAGCCGTGTCTTCAAAAGAAGTGTACGGCGCAATATACATAAGCTCCGCCATGCCGACAGGGCCATTGCGCTGCTTGCCGATAATAATTTCAGCGGGCCCTTCCGTCGGCCGCTCAGAGGGCTTCGGGTGCTTGTACACATCGTCCCGGTAAATGAACATGATAACGTCCGCATCCTGTTCAATGGCGCCGGATTCGCGCAAATCCGAAAGCATGGGGCGCTTGTCGGTGCGGTCTTCCACTTTGCGGTTGAGCTGAGAGAGCGCCACCACAGGCACGTTCATTTCTTTGGCAAGACTCTTGAGCGATCGGGAAATGTCTGAAATTTCCAGTTCACGCGAATCAACATTGCGGCGGCCGGAGCGCATGAGCTGCAGATAGTCCACCATAACAAGGCCGAGCCCCTTCTCCGCCTTGAGGCGGCGCGCGCGCGCGCGCAGCTCAAACGTGGAAAGGGCGGGCGTGTCGTCAATCAAAACGGGTGCGTTGGAGAGCACGTCCCCGGTATAGTACAGGCGCTGCCAGTCATCGTCGTTCAGCAGCGAAGGCCGCCGCAATTTGCCCAAATCCACCTTGCCCCAGCTTGCCAGCATGCGCTGCATGAGCTGTTCCTTGCTCATTTCGAGCGAAAAAATCGCCGTGGGTATATTCTGGCGTATCGCCGCATTGAGCGCCATGCAAAGCGCAAAGGCCGTTTTGCCCATGCTTGGGCGCGCGGCGACGATAACCAGATCAGAAGGCTGAAGACCGGCGGTGAGTCTGTCCAGACGCGTATACCCCGTGGCCACGCCGGTGACCACGTCCCGTGAGTCAGCCAGTTTTGAAAGATTTTCAAAAACGGTGTTCAGCAGATTTTTTGTGGTCGTGAAATCCCGGCCTGTCATGCGCTGCGCGACGGAGAAGACCGCCTGTTCAGACTCGTCCAGCAGGGCGGATACATCGCGCGAGGCGTCAAAACAGTTGGAAATAATGCCGGAGCAGACGTTGATAAGACCGCGTTGCAGGGCCTTGTCGCGAACTATGATCGCATAGTATTCCGCGTTTGCGCCGGAAACCACGGCCTGGACCAATTCGCCGAGATACACGGCCCCGCCCGCGTTCTCCAGTTCTTCACGGCTCTTGAGATGCTCCGCAACTGTCACCAGATCAATGGGCGCGCCCTTGCGATAAAGTTCCAGATAGGCATTAAAAACAACCGCATGCGCCGGCAGATAAAAATCGTCGGCAACCAGGGTACCCACAATGGCGTTGATGATGTTTGGCCGCGACAGCACACCGCCCAGCACCGCCTGCTCAGCCTCAACGCTGTGCGGCGGCACGCGGCGTAAAATATCCGTCGCGCCTGTTCCTCGTTTGCGCCGGAAACCACGCGCTCCGGCTTTTGAAGAGGCGCTTTTTTCAAAGGAAGCCACGGCGATCTCTATAAGGCGCTTTCCGTAGCGACTTCAGCAGGTTCACCCTCATGGGTGGCTGCGGGGACTTCTTCTTCCACAATAGCTTTGTGGTCGGAAACCACCTTTACCGGAACAACGGCCATGACACTCGCGTGCAGACGCACGCGCACGGGATGTTCGCCAAGCGTGCGGATGGGTGCGTCAAGAAGAATGCGGCGACGGTCCACCTCCACACCCAGCCTGGACAGAGCGTCGCCGACAATGCTGCTGGTCACGGAACCGTAAAGTTTGTCATTTTCGCCTACATGCATGGGAATAACCACATCCAGCGACTCCAGACGCGCCTGAATGTCTTTTGCCTCCGCGCGTAGAGAGTCCATGCGGGCCTCAAGTTTTTTCCGTTCCTGCTCAAACACTTTCAGATTGGCCGGACAGGCCATCATGGCAAGACTCTGCGGCAGAAGATAATTACGGCCATATCCTGCCCTGACATTGACCACATCGCCAAGACTGCCGAGATTTTCCACATCAGCGCGAAGTATTAGTTTCATATCCGCCCCCTTTTTAGATCATGCTCTTTTTCTTGACGACAGAGTCGTGCGTGGCGGTATATATCAGCAGGGCCATCTGGCGGGCGCGCTTTATTTCACGCGTGAGCATACGCTGGTGATGGGCGCACACGCCCGTGATGCGGCGGGCGATAATCTGCCCGCGCTCGGTAATGAAGTCGCGCAGTATGTCGGCGCGCTTGTAATTCAAGGGCAGTTCCTTGTCGGCGCAGAAGCGACAAAACTTGCGGCGCGGGGCGAACTTCTTTTTAAAAGCCATTTCAGGCAACCTCCACGACCGCATTGTCGGCCAGCTTGACGGTCACAAACTTGAAAATGCCGTCACTGATCCGGATATTGCGTTCCAGTTCGACAATGAGCTCTGCCGGGGCCTGATATTCCAGACGTGTATAACAGCCGCGCATCTGCTTGCGCACAGGGTAGGCAAGATCGCGCATGCCCCAGTTGTCCACTTCCTCCATAACGCCCCCTTCGCGCTCAATCACGGCGACGAGCGTATTCAAGAGGGTTTCGCGCTGTTCGGCGGAAAGCTCGGGTGAGAGGAGCAGCAGGGTTTCAAATTTCCGCATGTTTTTGGTTCTCCTTGTGGATTAACAGCCCGCGCCTTCCGGTCGCGAGCAAGGGAGAAGTCTTATTACAGACTGGTCATGGGCATGTCAAGCGGCAGAACAGGGGAGAGATCCACTTTCGCAATGATTTGATAATAAGGTTCAATAGTAAAGTGTTGAGCGTTATTTTTAAACTGACTGCCCTTGACTACTCTCCGAGAGCGGCAAGAGGGCTCCAGTCCACATTGCCGGGATTCAATCGCACCATCCAGAATGACTATTTTCATGGCATTGTCCTTGGTCGTGCGAGGCATGTGGAAAAAGAAAGGCCGCCCCCTACGGGGCGGCCGGTAATCATCGGCTGAAATGTCGCGGCCAGCCTGATCGGTGTGGCAGCCGGACGGCTTTTGAAAAACGCGTCAGATTTAGTGAGCAACTACGCGGAAGTCGTCGCGGCGGTTTTTGGACCAAGCGGATTCGCCGCTGCCCTGCACAACCGGATTTTCTTTGCCGTAGCTGAGCATTTCAAGCTGGCCGGGGTTGACGCCGAGCGTAACCAGATATTCGTAGGCGGCGCGGGCGCGGCGTTCGCCAAGGGCCAAGTTGTATTCCTGTGTGCCCCTTTCGTCGCAGTTGCCTTCAATGCGCACACGAATGGTGGAATACCGTTTCATCAGGTCGGCTTTGCCACGCAGCATGTCTTTGTATTCGGGCTTGACGTCGAATTTGTCAAAGGCAAAATACACGCGACCGTCAGTGATTTGTTGGATAGCGGCACGCATTTCCGGCGTAAGTTCGTCAACATAACCCGGTTCGCCTGTTTTTTTCGCGCAGCCGAAGCCAGCGCCGATGCCCATGACCAAAGCAAGAATAAGAGCCAAACGTTTCATTAGTGTCCTCCTGAACAGCTCGATCTTCAAAAAACCTTTCCTTATCAGTACACGCGCGCGTTGGTCTCACTGACCAAGCGCACGATTAAGATGGTATCCGCACAGCTATTTTTGTCAAGGTGTGAGAGGCGAATTCCCGCGCTTTTTCAGAAAAAATTTTCACTCCCCAAAAAGATGTTGTATTAACATATTGAAATATTTTATTGTCCCACTTTGTGGGCGAAGCTGAAGTCGCCAGATTTAGCTGTCAATTGCGGGCACCTGTTAACAGGTGGAGTATTCACTTTGACGGCACACTCCAACGTGGAAAAGAAGACGGCCCTCCGCCTGTGGGCACCTGTTTCGCGTCGCCGCCGTGCCGTGTTGTCAGGTAGATGCCTCCACCACCCCCGCGTGTGGAGGCAAATGCAATAAAATAACTGTCCGCGCAGAAAGAAGGCTGCTCGTCGCTGCCAGGTCCAAAAGTGACCTGCCGTTCCATGCCTGTGACCATATCCTGCACAAAGATGCGGTGCCCATAGTCTGTCATGCGGCTATAGACCACGAGGGTTCCGTCGTGCGAGAGGTTGGACTCTGTGTTGTACGTGCCGTTTTTGCTCACGCGGACAACGACGCCCGAGTTCAGATCCTTGAGGAATATCTGCGGGCCGCCCATGCGCGAGGAGGTGAAGGCCATTTTTGTTCCTGTGCTGTCGAATGTGGGGGAAACATTGATGGAATCGCTCTGTTCCAGCACGCGTTCTTTCTGAAAAACGTGGTTCAGCAGAAAAATAACCGGATATTTGCCGTTGGAAAGCGCCACAGCCACTTTGTTATCAGGCATGAAAGCCGGACCTATGACAACATTGCCCGGAAAACGTATGCGCTGCACTTTTTTGCTGCTGCTGTCCCAGACGCCCAGCGCATGGGATTTAGTGTCAATATGGGAAAAAACCACAAAGCGTCCGTCAGGCGACCAAGCTGGGGAAAGTGCTTCACCCTGCATATTGGTAATCTGCCGCAGGTCGCGCCCTGTGGGTTTAACAAGCCAGACATTGGCGCTTAATTTGCCGGTTTTTTTGATAAAGGCGAGTGTAGAACGGAAAAATGCCCCGTTGCCCGTCAGCGCTTCCAGAAGATCGGCGCAAAAGCGGTCCGCAACTTCGGGCAGGTCGCGCGCGCTCACCTTCAGGTATTCCCTGCCGAAGAGGCGGACGCCGGTGTTTGTTTCAAAAGCGCGCAGATGAACGGACTTTGTGCCGCTGTCGCCGTCCGGCCAGAAGGTGGTGACCAGAATGTCCGACCCTGCCAGTTGAAAGCGCTTGAAATCCAGATTCGGCGGCTCATACCCCATGAGCACCGTGCCGCCGAGCACGGATTTAGGGTTTGTCAGCCGCATGAAAGGCAGAAAGCTCAAATTTTGCTCCACAAGCTGCTGCAGGTCACGGCCCATAGCCGTGGCCTCGCTTTGGGGGCTCCTGATGGGCGCCGCCAGCGCAAGGTTGACGATATTCTGGCCAGGGCCGTAAATATCAACACGCATGGCGGCGTGAGCGGCGGGGCTGGCGAACAGTAAAAGACCGAGCGCCAGAAGTATCTGTTTTGTCATGGTGTTGCCTCTCTTGCATCAACGGGGCGTCTTCGTGCGACGCACCAGTTTGAGGGTAATGTCAATCGGATTGCCCATATCCGGCTGGGGCGGGGGACATTGCCCGCACTGCGTAAGCCCCGTTGCGTATATTTGTCAAGCGACTCATCGTCGGTGCTTTACAGCAGGAAGAATTTCGTGACAGCGCTGGCGGCAGCGTCCACACATCGCACACCATGTCAAGCACCTTGCAACTGTAGCTGCTGTTTAAGTCGGCCGTCGCGACAGTCGCTCCATATGCCGTTTGTGAGACAAAAAGCCATACTGTGAACAGAACGAGAATGGCATTGCGTTGCCTCCCCTATCTTCCCATGAGTTCGTCAAGCGTGAATACAAGGTCCAGATCAGTATATTCGGACGAGGGCGGCGGCGGGAACTGCCCGGCCTGCCCTGTGCGCACCACCGCGTTGACGGCCGAGGCGTCAAACTGCGGGTTGCCGGAGCGCTGGAAGATGTCCGCTTGCAGCACCTTGCCCTGCATGTCTACCTTGACGCGGACAACACAACTCAGATTGACGCGGGCGGCGGATGCAAAACCCCAGTTGGGCCGCACAGCCAGCATAACCTGACCCATATAAACATCGCCAAGGCCGCCGCCGGGGCCGGCGGCTTCTCCTCCGCCCCCTCCGCGATTGCCGGAGGCCCTACGCTGCGCCTGTGCCAGAGCCTGTTCCAGCGCATTGCCGCGGTCTCCCGAATCCGCTCGTGATGAAGCCTTGCGCCGCGCCTGTTCCAGCGCCGCGGCGACAGGGTCAACCTTGGGAGGTTGCGTCTGTTTTTCCTGCGCCGATTTTCTGTCCTCTTTTTTGGATTCCTGCTTTGGCTGCGGTTCTTTTTTAGGGGCGACGGGAGTAATTTTTTCTTGGGGCGGCGCAGGTTTTTGTTCAGGCACGGGATCGGGTTTTTTGACGGGCGCTTGCTCCACTTTGGACGGTAAAGGCACAGGCACAGGCTCTTTGATCTGCGTTTTTTCTGGAGAGGCCGTTTCCGCCTTCGGCGCTGGCGCAGTCGAGGTTTTGGGGGCCTCGCCAGGCTCGCCCATGTGCCCGAGAATGGGCGAGGGGGTTCGGTTGCCGCCGGGATCGCCCTCCACAAGGCTTATCATCACCGGCGGGACGTTAAGCCGGAGGGGCGGATGCCCCGGCCAGAACCAGAAAAGCAGAAAGAGCGCCGCATGCAGGCAGAAAGAAAGTACATATGAGGCCGGGCGCATGCAAACCTACTTCACCCTGGAAGCGGGAGTTTTGCCCGCGGGTTCCGGCTTTTCCGCAACGACGCCAAGTTTTTCAATGCCGACGGCTTTGATATGGCCCATGACTTCCACAACCAGTCCGTACGCTACATCTTTGTCAGCCTGCAGAAAAAGGCCCTTGTTTTTTTCCTTGACAAGCGTTTTCAGATAGCCTTCCAGATCCGCAATGTCATTAATGCCGTATTCGTCCAGAAAAATTTTGCCGTCACGCCGCACAGTCAGCACCATGTGATCGGATTCTGTCAACAGCGAATCCACCTGTTTTGTCTGAGGCAGATCCACGTCTATGCCCTGACTCATCATGGGCGTTGCCACCATGAAGATAATCAGAAGCACCAGCATCACATCAACAAAGGGCGTGACGTTGATTTCCGAAACAAAGCCGTTGCCGCTTTTTAAAGAAGCTCCCATGATCTCACGCCTCCGTGCCGCCGCGCTGCACGGGACGGTGCGCATTGAGCTCGCGTTGTACTCTGTTTAAAAAAATGCTGGCGAAATTAACAAGCAGCGTGTCTATTTGGGACAATTTACCCATAAAAAGGTTGAATCCCACTGTGGCGGGCACGGCCACGCCAAGGCCGATGGCTGTAGCTATCAATGCCTCGGAAATGCCGGGTGCCACTGTGGCGATCGAGACGGATTTGAGCATGCCGATGGAATGGAATGATTGCATAATACCCCATACTGTGCCAAACAGGCCAATAAACGGCGCGGTGTTGGCTGTTGTGGCCAGCAGAGAGAGAGAACGCTGCAGGCGCGCAAGCTCGCTGCCCACGCCCTGACGCAGGGCGCGGCGCACGTTGTCCACCACAACGTCGCTGGAGTTGCCGAGTTCTTTGGAACGGTTGAATTCCTGTACGCCCTGATGGGCGATGTAATACAGCGGCGATGTGGGGTCAGAGCCCAGAAGCTGTACGGCCTCGCGCAGGTTGACGGCCTTGCTGAAGCGTTCCGAGCCGTCGCTGGCCTTGCTGTCGGCCGCGCTGAGCATGATTATTTTTTGGATCATCATGCCCCAGCTCGCGATGGACATGAGCCCCAACAGCGCCAGTACGGTCTTGGCGACCAGACTGGCCTGGGTGATCATTGAAAAAAAACTGAATTCCATGGGATTCTCCGTTTGATACACGCCGCAAGGCGCGCCCGTTCGCAGGCGGCGGTCGGTTTGAATGGCGACATTGCGGCTTTTGACGTCAGCGGAATCGCTCTCGCTGATGGGAGGCGCTCAAAGGCCTGCTATCAGAAAACTTTGCTGCGCAGGATGCAATGGGCGGGGTATTTTTTCAAGAGTTTTTTAGAGCTTTTTATATTCTACTGCGGGCCCATGAGCGGCGTTTCGCTGGCAAGCACCATCTTGCTGTTTTCTTTAAAGGATTTTTTCATGGCTTCAAGCCAACGCATGTATGCATAAAACTCCGGTGACCTGTTGTAGGCGTCGGCATAGGCGGCCGCGGCGCTGGCGTCAGCCGCGCCGCGCGCGATCTGTGCGTCGCGTGCGGCCTGCGCCAGAATAACGGCGCGCTGGCGGTCGGCGTCGGAGCGCAGGCGCGTGGATTCTTCCTCGCCTTCAGAACGGTATTGTTTTGCCTGGCGTTCACGTTCGGCGCGCATGCGTCCAAAAATGGCACGCTGGTTTTCCGGGGGCAGGTCCGTGCGCTTGATGCGCACATCAAGCACTTCCACGCCGAAATTTTTCATCAAGTCGGAAACCTTGTTGGTGACTTCTTTCATGATATCCGCGCGGTGTGAAGAAACCACTTCGGTAAGCGTGTACGCGCCCACCAGGGCCCGTAACTGAGAGTAGACCACATCGTCGAGCCGGGCCTGCGCGCCGGGTATGGTGTGCATAGTGCGGTAAAACTGCAAGGGGTTGATAATGCGCCAGCGGGCATAGTTGTCTAACACGATGGCTTTTTTGTCTACTGTAAAGGCTTCGCGGGAACGCGCTTCATAATCCAGCACGCGCGAGTCAAAATAGATGACGTTTTGAACAAAGGGCAGTTTAAAGTGCAGGCCAGGTTCGTATACATGCGAAAGAGGATCGCCAAGTTGCAGCACAAGCGCTGTCTGTGTCTGGTGCACGGTGAAGAAACACTGAAACGCCATAAGCAGAAGCGCAAGAAGAAGAATGGCTGGAAGTAGCATATTTTTGGGCATTATTTTTTCTCCGAAGTTTTGGGGGCGGGAGCGGCAAGGTCGCCCAGGCCCGGCAGCGGCAGCAGGGGAGTGGCGCGGCCGGCGGCGGCGCTGTCCATCAGGATTTTTTCGTGCGATCCGGAGAGGATTTCTTCCATGGCTTCATAATACAGCCGCTGTTTTGTCACTTTTGGCGCCTTGTCGTATTCCACGCGTAGCGCGTTAAAGCGCGATGCCTCGCCTGTGGCGTTCTGCATGCGGGTTGTGCTGTAGGCTTCCGCCTGATTGAGCATGGCCGCCGCCTGGCCTCGCGCCTGGGGCAAAAGTTCGTTGTGGTAGGCTTCAGCCTCGTTGATGATTCGGCTTTTGTCTTCGCGGGCGCTCGCCACGTCTTTAAAAGCGTCAATGACTTCCTGCGGCGGGTGCACGTCCTGCAGTTGCGCAGCAAGCACCTGTATGCCTGAGCCGTAGCGGTCAAGAATTTTTTGCAGAAGCTGTGTGGCTTCACTTTGTATTTTGAGCTTGCCGTCGGTGATTGCGGCGTCAATCTGGCTGTTGCCTATAACTTCGCGCATGGC
Source organism: Desulfovibrio sp. (assembly GCA_031260725.1). Classification (GTDB taxonomy): domain Bacteria; phylum Desulfobacterota; class Desulfovibrionia; order Desulfovibrionales; family Desulfovibrionaceae; genus Desulfovibrio. The sequence continues at coordinate 11,891 of JAISKZ010000068.1, forward strand.
TGCTTCCGCAGCGTTGCGCACAAGCGCCGTGGGCGCGCTCACGTTAAAAAGGTAGGCTATAGGGTCGCTTATTTTGTATTGTACGCTGAACTGCACGTTGACGATGTTCTCATCGCCCGTGAGCATGGAGGCTTCTTCAGGCACGCTGCGCACCTGCCCCTGTTGGAAGGTGGCGGTCTGCCCAACGGAGCGGAAGCCTACTTCGCTACGCAGCACTTGCGTTACCTGCGGCTTGTACACAGACTCCAACGGCACAGGCCAGGCGTAATGTGGGCCGGGGCCGACGGTTCTGTTGTATTGGCCGAAACGCAGCGCCACGCCCTGTTCATCAGGATTGACAATATAAATGCCGGACAAAAGCCAGAGCAGCGCAATAATGGGGATCGTGAACCACAGGGCGCGCCCACTGGGTGCGCGCATGCGCTGTAGATTTTCAAAGGGCTTGCCGCCCGAGCCGCTGCTGCCGCAGGAGGTGCGTTTTGCGCGTGGCGCTTCCTGTTCTGCTTTGTCGTCGCGATCGTCGCGGTCAGTCGGCTGCTTTTGAGGAGGCTTGGCCCCCGGTTGCCGCTGCCGTTTTTCCTGTAATTTGTCCCAGTCCCAATTCATGATATCGTCGGCATCCCTTATGAGAGGTTCTGTTCTTTGCTGCGCCTAAAAATATTGCATATGTCAGAAATACGCTCAGGTCAAGACAGTCTTCGCGCGACGACAGGGCATAGACCGCCCCGCGGTAAGGATTTTTGAACGACGATATCGAATGCTCTCCATGTATCCGGCATCGTTGTTACAGAGAAATTTTCCGGTGCCATGATCATATCCGCGCTATGGCTCCCAATCAATCGACCGATCTTTGAAGATCTTTGCCCTTGGCCGGGTATTTCCCATAGACGATCCGACCGTTGTTCATCAAACCCCGATTCGCTTTGGTAAGGGCGTAAAAATCACTCCGCTGGTTTAAGTCCCGTGTCTGCTCGAAGGCAAACTTCTGGTGATAACGATCTGATCGGCTGCCTATCCTCGCCTGTCCCACGCCGCTCAATGCCCTGGATGGCGGCTCACGCCGCCAGAATAAGCAGCGTGCGCATTGGACGTTACCACGTTTGGCAATACTCAACAGGCGTCGCTTGCCACCTGAAATATTTTGGTGCGCCCGACAGGAATCAAACCTGTGGCCTACAGCTTAGGAGTCTGTAAAATACTGACTCTGCCACTTTCAATTGCTGTTCATACCTGTACATTATGAGGCCGTCGGGTATAGCGTTATTGCAGAAAACCTGTCAGCGGCGAGGACGCTTCCGCCCCGTCTTGCCGCGCTCTGACCGCGCCTGCTCCGGCGAGCCATGCCTGTCGGCCGGCTTCAACAGCCCTCTTGAAAGCGGCGGCCATGCGCACGGGTTCTCCTGCAGAAGCGATGGCCGTATTGACAAGGCAGGCTGCGGCACCCATTTCCATAGCTTCACAAACCTGTGAAGGGCGTCCAAAACCGGCGTCCACCACGATAGGCAGATCAATTTCCTCAATGAGTATGGCGATCATTTCTTTTGTGCGCAGACCGCGGTTCGTGCCGATAGGAGCGGCGAGCGGCATGACCGCCGCCGCCCCCGCTTCAGCACAGGCGCGCGCCACATAGAGATCAGGATTGATATAGGGCAGGGCAGTAATACCTTCTTTGACCAGCAGTTCCACTGCTTTGGCTGTTTCGTAGCCATCGGGCAGCAAATAACGCGTATCGGAGATGACTTCAATTTTTACCCATGTGCCGCAGCCGGCTGCGCGCGCCAAGCGCGCCAGACGCAGGGCTTCTTCAGCGGTGCGCGCGCCGGACGTGTTTGGCAGGAGGCGTATATTTGAAGGAATATGCGCCGTGATGCCCTGCCCGTTCTTATTAACACGGCGCATGGCCACGGTGATCACCTCGGCGCCGCTCGCTTCGGCAACAGCGGGGATGAGGCTGTCCGCGCCGAATTTGCCCGTGCCGAGAAAGAGACGGCTTTGCAGGGGTATCCCGCCGAGTATAAAAGGGATATCAGCAGACATGGCTATCCGCCGCCGACAAAATGTACAATTTCAAGCGTGTCATTTGCCTGTATGCAGGTTTGCGCAAACTCTTCATGCGGCACAATGCGGCCGTTGAGCTCTACCACAACGGTTTTCACATCATTGCCGCGTTCTCTGAGCAGATCCGTCAGGCATGCGGACAGTGGGGCGGATTCTGTTTTACCGTTGACCAGTATGTCCATGTTTCCTCACAAGTGCTTGTCGCGAGTTAAAATAGTCTCTCCGCATGAGGAATGCAAGAGGGTTCAAATCCTCAAATATGATAGAAAGAGGCCAAAATCCGCCAAATAGTAAAGCTATTTTCCGATGTGTTCACACCGAAGTTATTCCCTACTGTTCCAAAGCCGCACTCCAAAGGATAATCCGAGGCCGTGCTGACTTGGAAAGCGTCATCTTTGCCCTGGAGGAACTCGCGGCAAACTGGAAGGGCTGGACAAGAATACGGCTTTCCTGCTGCGAGCGGACAAAGAATCGCTGGGCAAATAGCATCGCGGCGACAACGAGCCGCTTCACCCTTGCGCGCGGCGTGCAGCTTTTGAAAATTTTCCGGTCGCCTATGCGCCGCATCCAGCCTTGATGGCTTCATCCGTGTAGAGCGCTTTCATGCGCGCAAGCATAGCCGTGAAGCGGTTTTGCAGTATGGCCCGCCGCGCCTCGCGCGTGAGGCGCAGATAATAGGTGAGATTGTGCAGCGAGTTGAGCCGGAAGGACAACATCTCCCTGCTTACGAACAGATGGCGCAGATAGGCGCGTGAAAACGTGCGGCAGGTGTAGCAGCCGCAGTCAGGGTCCAGCGGGCTTTCGTCTTCTGCGTATTCCCGCCGTTTTATGTTGATCTTGCCCACAGAGGTGTAGAGCGTGCCGTTGCGCGCGTTGCGCGTGGGCAGTACGCAGTCGAACATGTCCATGCCCGCATGAATGCCGTGCGCAATGTCAAGCGGCGTGCCCACGCCCATCAGGTAGCGCGGCTTGTCTCGTGGCAGCAGGGGCGCCGTGTGGGAGAGCATCTCGTACATCTCGGCCTTGCTTTCGCCCACGGAAAGACCGCCCACGGCAAAGCCGTCAAAGTTCACGGCGCAAATTTCTTCCGCCGAACGGCTGCGCAGGTCTTTGAAAAAACCGCCCTGGACAATGCCGAACAGAAGATTGCCTGCGGCACCGGCCGGATATGCGGCGCGGGCACGCTTTGCCCAGCGCGTGGTGAGCGCCAGTGATTTTTCTGTGCAGGCGTAGTCCGTGCCGTAGGACAGACATTCGTCCAGAACCATCATGATGTCGGCATTGAGGTTGCGTTGTATGTTCACCACATTTTCGGGAGTAAAGAAATGGCGTGAGCCGTCGAGGTGTGAGCGGAACTCCACCCCCTCTTCCTGTATTTTGCGCAGGGAACTCAGGCTGAAAATTTGAAAACCGCCGCTGTCTGTCAGAGTGGCGCCCGGCCAAGAAGTAAAGTTGTGCAGGCCGCCGCGACGCGCCACAAGCGCGTCGCCGGGGCGCAGGTACAGATGGTAGGTGTTGCCCAGAATGATCGGCGCGCCGACGGCATGCAGGTCGTCCGGGGCGAGGCACTTGACCGAACCCACAGTACCCACGGGCATGAACACAGGTGTCGGCACTGCGCCGTGCGCTGTTTGCAACAGGCCCGCGCGGGCGGTGCCGTCTGTGTGCAGCAGCCTGAAAACCGTGCTTGTCATGGCGGGTAGCTTAGCGGCAGACGGGGAAAGTGTAAAGTTTTGCTTGCGCCCGGCGGGAATGACAAGGGGCGTTTTTCATGACATAATGGAATCAGGAGCGCAGGTATGAGCGAATGCACATTTACGCCCTCCCGGTGTCATATTGATCTGACCGCGCTGCAGCGCAACTTTGCGCGCCTTGGCAAGTCGGCGACGCTAATGCCGGTTATTAAGAGCGACGCTTACGGCCACGGACTTTTGCCGGTGGCGCGCGCTCTGGCCGATGTCGGCGCGCGTCGCTTTGCCGTCGGCACGGTGAGTGAAGGTGCGGCCTTGCGTGAAGCCGGTCTTACGCAGGAGATTGTGCCCCTGTTGAGCGGTATGAACGCGGAAGACTGGCACCGCGCGACCGCGCACAGCCTGATACCCCTGCTTGCCGACAGGGAAGACCTGGAAAAAGCGGATTTCTGCTGCCGTCCTGACAAAACGTTGCGCGTTGCGCTTAAATGTGAAACCGGCATGGCCCGTCTGGGTTTTACAGCGGAAGACATCCCCGCTGTGCTGGAGTTTCTGCGCGCCCGGCCGTATCTTGCACCGACGCTTGTGCTCTCTCATCTCGCCTGTGCCGACAGGCCGCGGGATCTTGCGTACACGCACGCGCAGACAGAGCGCTTTACCGCTGTTTGCGACAGCCTACGCGTGGCTTTTCCAGATATGGAACGGTCTTTGGCAAACTCGGCGGGTCTGCTGGGGCTGCCGGAAACCCGTTTCGAGGTAAGTCGTCCGGGCATAGCTTTGTACGGCGGAAACCCTTTTGCAGGAACCGTGCTGGAAAACTGCGGCGTTGGTCTGGAATGGGTGATGAGCGTGAGCGCTCCCGTGCTTTGCGTGCAGCGGGTCAAGGCCGGACAGAGCGTTTCTTACGGACGCATTTTTACGACGCCCGCCGACATGACTATAGCCGTTATCGCGGCCGGCTACGCCACAGGGCTTGACCGCGGGCTTTCCAATTCAATGGACGTGCTGATCGGCGGTCGCCGCATCCCCCAGGTGGGACATATCTGCATGGGACTTTTGATGGCCGATGTTTCCAGCCTGCCAGAAGTGCGGCGCGGCGACGAGGCATGGCTGATCGGCGGCCCGGTCGCGCCTGGGCAAAGAGCCGTCACCGCGCGGGAAATGGCCGATGAGTTGGACACTATTTCCTATGAGATACTCTGCCGCATGGGGGCCATGAATCCGCGCACGTACGGTTGACCTTGCGCTGCTTGCGGCGTATAATCTGAAATTACCGGCATTATGTCCAAATATTATAACGGAGGATTGCCGCATGTTCGGCATTGGCATGCAGGAATTGTTGCTTATTCTGGTGGTTGTGTTGCTGCTTTTTGGAGCCAACAAATTGCCGGAAATAGGCGGAGGACTGGGGCGGGCTATACGCAATTTTCGTCGCGCTTCATCCGAACCAGATGAAATAGATATAACCCTGAAAAACAGCAACGCCGCGTCCTCTCCTGAGGATGACAACCGTAAAGCCTGATTGAGACGAGGATCATATCCATTCCAGACTGGTTATATGTATTTTGTATATTTTTGTTTTTTGCGCAGCCGCAGTGAGGCTGCGCAAAAAACAAAGTAACCTGCATGCCGTTCTATTGCGTGATACGATGAATCAGAGAGAACCAGCCATGAAAACAGAGCAGTTATCTGTTTTTCTTGAAAATCGGGCAGGACGCCTTGCGGAAGTGACGCATACGCTTGCTGAGGCCGGCGTCAACATCTGCGCCCTTTCTCTTGCGGACACTTCAGACTTTGGCATTCTGCGCATGATTGTGTGCGATCACGTGAAAACCCAGACTGTGCTGAAGGAAAAGGGCTTTACTCTTGGACGAACGAGCGTTGTGGCCGTGGAAGTGGCCGACAGACCTAGAGGCCTTGACGATGTGCTGCAGCTTGTTTCCCGACACGGCATCAACGTGGAGTATATGTATGGTTTTATTCAGCGCGACAGGGAAAGCGCGGTCATGATTTTTCGCTTCGACAAGGTGGATCAGGCTGTGGATGTACTTAAAGACAACAATTTCACCATCATACCCGCGGATGTTCTTTGCTCCTCTTAAGACCCCGTTCGTTCATGGTGCCGCGCCGTATCGAAAATCCCCAGTGAGGGATTTTCCATATTTTATAATATGTTGAAATATATAAAATTTTATTTTCATTAAAAAATTGCAAAATTTTTCTTCTCCCCCCTTTTCAAGGAGAAAACCTGTCTTATCTCTATGTCGGTGCAAGACTGTGCTGGCACACACGCTGATGCAGTCAGTTGCGCACAAGATTTCCGGCGCGTTCATGTGCCGCATGTGCCCGGCAAGGGCAATAAAATTTTTTTGGGAGGGATGACATTATGAAGCTGAAACCACTTAACGATCGTGTGCTTGTGAAGCGCCTTGAATCTGAAGAAAAAACCGCCGGTGGACTGTATATTCCCGATACAGCCAAGGAAAAGCCTTCCAAGGGGCAGGTTGTGGCTGTCGGCCCCGGCAAAGTTGCGGAAAATGGTTCCCGCGTCGCCATGGCTGTGACAAAGGGCGATGAAGTGCTTTTCAACAAATATGCCGGTACTGAGATTAAGCTGGACGGCGTCGAACACCTTGTCATGCGCGAAGAAGACATACTTGCCATTATTGACTAGCCGCCGCTTTACCGAACTATCTATTTGAGGAGGAATGTATACATGTCTGCTAAAGAAATTCTTTTTGATGTTAAAGCCCGTGAAAAACTCGCCCGCGGCGTGGACAAGCTTTCCAACGCCGTAAAGGTGACGCTTGGCCCCAAGGGACGCAATGTCGTGCTTGAAAAATCTTTCGGCTCGCCGATCATCACCAAGGACGGCGTGACTGTGGCCAAAGAGATTGAGTTGGACGACAAATTTGAAAACATGGGCGCGCAGTTGGTCAAGGAAGTGGCCTCCAAAACATCCGACGCCGCCGGCGACGGCACCACTACAGCCACCATACTTGCCCAGACGATTTACCACGAAGGTACCAAGCTGGTGGCTGCTGGGCGCAACCCCATGTCCATCAAGCGCGGCATTGACAAGGCAGTTGGTGAGTTGATAAAGGAACTCGCCAATCTGTCCAAGCCCACCCGCGACCAGAAAGAAATTGCCCAGATCGGCACCATTTCCGCCAACACAGACGCCACCATCGGCAACATCATTGCCAAAGCCATGGAGAAAGTAGGCAAGGAAGGCGTTATCACTGTTGAGGAAGCCAAGGGCCTTGAAACCACAATGGATGTGGTGGAAGGCATGCGTTTTGACCGCGGCTATCTCTCGCCCTATTTTGTCACCAATGCGGAAAAAATGCTCTGTGAGTTGGACAATCCCTACATTCTCTGCACCGAGAAGAAAGTTTCCAGCATGAAGGATATGTTGCCCGTGCTTGAACAGGTGGCCAAAGTCAGCCGTTCGCTGATGATCATTGCCGAAGATGTGGAAGGCGAAGCGCTGGCCACCTTGGTGGTCAACAAACTGCGCGGCGCGCTGCAGGTTGTGGCTGTGAAGGCCCCCGGCTTCGGCGACCGCCGCAAGGCCATGCTGCAGGATATCGCCACACTGACCGGCGGACAAGTGGCGTCTGACGACACAGGCTCCAAGCTTGAAAATATGGCACTGAGCGACCTCGGCACAGCGAAGCGCATCGTGATTGATAAGGAAAACACCACCATTGTGGATGGCGCGGGCAAGAGCGAGGACATTAAGGCTCGTGTGAAGCAGATTCGCTCGCAGATTGAAGAAAGCACCTCCGACTATGACCGCGAGAAATTACAGGAACGTTTGGCCAAACTCGTGGGCGGCGTGGCTGTAGTGCATGTTGGTGCCGCCACTGAAGTGGAAATGAAAGAGAAGAAAGACCGCGTGGAAGACGCCCTGAACGCTACCCGCGCCGCTGTTGAAGAAGGCATTGTGCCCGGCGGCGGTACGGCGTTTATCCGCGTTGCTAGGGTGCTGAACGATATTAAGCCCGCCGACGACGATGAAATGGCTGGCGTGAACATCATCCGCCGCGCTATTGAGGAACCGTTGCGCCAGATTGCCCACAACGCCGGATTTGAAGGCTCTATTGTGGTGGAAAAAGTGCGCCAGGGCAAGGGCGGCTTCGGTTTTAACGCCGCTTCCGGCGAGTATGAAGACCTCATCAAGGCAGGCGTCATTGACCCCAAAAAGGTTACGCGTACTGCCCTGCAGAACGCCGCTTCAGTAGCCTCCCTGCTCCTGACGACGGATTGCGCCGTGGCTGAAAAGCCGGAACCCAAAAAAGATGCTGCTCCGCCCATGCCCGGCGGTATGGGCGGCATGGACGGCATGTACTAGCCGCTGGCCAGGCCGAAAATCTGATATGCCCCCATTAGGTGGACAAAGTAAGAAAGAGCCCCACTAGGCTAACCCTTTGAAAACCTGATGGGGGTTTCCATTGCCTTTAAGGAAAAAGCCGTCGGTTTCTACCTTGAAGGCATGGCAGTTACCGGCAGCTATATGAGCAGCTCGACATCAAGGGCAAACGGCAGTTGCGCAACTGGTAGCCGCCAAGGCGGAACGCCTACTCTACCTAATGTAGGCAATAAAAAGGTGTGCAGCACGGCGGAAATGAACCTATTCTGTCGGCGCGTTACAAGAATCGAAGTGATCAAAACCGTGAAGGCGCTCCAGCGGCTCGCCGTTGCAGAGAATGCCGGACTCCTCCGTGACCTCTCCTATATGCGTGAAGCCGGGAACTGCCGTTTTTAACGCTGCAAGCATGTCCGGCGCGCAGGAGCCGAGCAGGGCATAATCTTCCCCGCCGATCAGCGCTTCGCGTACAGGGTCTTGTTTGTTGTCTTCCGCACAGCGCCGGACTTCCGGGTGCAAAAGACGCTCCTGCAGACGGATAACCGCACCCGGCCTCTGTTGCGCGGCCTGACTGTATTGTGCGCCGTTTGCGTGCAGCAGACGGGGCAGATCGCGGGCAATGCCGTCAGAAACGTCCATAAGTGCAGGCGGACGGGCGTTGGCCGCCGCGCGCGCGAGCATGATGCCCGCGGCTGTCTGCGGCGTGGGGAGCAAATGGGCCGCACAGGCGCAAGGCCAGTCGCGCAGCGCGTTGCGACCGTAAGCTTCCAGCATGCGCAGACCCACGCGCGCGAGCCCCAGCGTCCCTATAACAAAAAGACAATCCCCGGGCACAGAGCCACCGCGGCCTAAAAAAACGCCGTTTGGCGAGATTCCGCCCCAGATGGTTATGGCAATGTGTACGCGTTCACAGGCTGCAATATCCCCTCCCGCAAGGGCCATGCCGTGTTTATCCGCCAGCTCGGCCATACTGCGGGAAAAAGCGTCGACCCAGACCATGTCTGTCTGTGGCGGCAGACCAAGACACAGGGTGAAAGCGAACGGCTGCGCGCCGCATGCCGCCATGTCGCTTATATTGACGGCCAGGGCTTTATGGCCTGCTTCTTCAGGGGTAAAATAAGAACGGCGAAAATGAACGTCTTCCAAAAAAAGGTCGCTGCTCACGCACAACGGTCGTCCGGCTTTGAGCAGCGCAGCGTCGTCGCCGCGACCCAACAGCAGAGAAGCATGAGCGAGCGGAAAATGCTGCGCAAGGCAGGAGAGGACGGCGTCTTCAGAACAAGGCGGAGGCATGTCAGTCTTCCATCAGTAAATATTCCGCCAGAATAACCTTCAGACCGAAACCGGGGAAATTGACCTGCACTTTGTCCGGCGGCAGATGTTTCACTATTTTTCCCCTGCCGAAAATACGGTGACGGCAAGCACAGCATGCTTGTGCTGGTTCCCCTCCCGTGTTCCGCAGGGAAGCGCAAGAGGAATGATGAGAACGAGCTGGTTGTGAAGTCTTGCGCCGTGTCAGCGTGCCGCCCAGACCCTCCACCCATTCCTCTGCAAGGCCCAGGGGCAGTTCGCGAACAAAAGGGCTTTGACTCACATACAGGTTGCCGCGTTCGGCCCGGCTGTAAATGGAGGCTGGGGCGTACAAGTCAAGATTTTTGCGGGCGCGGGTACAGGCAACATACATAAGCCGGCGTTCTTCCTCAAAATCATCCGGTTTTGCCAGAGCGTGCCGTGAAGGGAACCGGTCTTCAACAAGATCAATGATCAGTACGGCGTTCCATTCCAGCCCCTTAGCCGAATGTACGGTAGACAGGGTAATGCGGTTTTCGTTGTCGCTTTCGTCCGCTTCCGGCGATTCCAGCGCGAGGTCTGCCACGAAGATATCCAGATCCGCATAGCCTGCGGCCATCTGGATAATTTCTTCTAAACCTTGCCTGCGGCGTGGCCAGTCATCAGGATAGAGCAATTCCAGCTTGGGAAAATAGTGCTCCAGCACGGCGCTGAAAATGTCCTCCGGCTTTTGGCTCAGAACGCGCAGCCTGTCTATAAAACAAATATCCTCCTGCAAATCGGGATAACGGGCCAGAGCTTTGGACGTGAGCGCCGGGTCGCAGAGCGACAATGCAGCATAAAGTTTTTGCACCGTCTTTGGCCCGATGCCGCTGTGCAAAGCCGCCACACGCGCGAAGGCCGGCATGTCCAGCAGGTTGAGTACAAGACGCGCGTAAGCGACAACGTCTTTGACATGAGCGGCCTCAGTGTAACGCAGGCCTCCGTATTTGCGAAAAGCTATCCCGGCCTGTTGCAGGGCCATTTCCAGATGGTAGGAATGAAAGCCCGCGCGGAACAGTACGGCAATTTCATGCGGCAGATATATGTCAAGCAATTCACGTATGCGGCGAACCACCAGAGCTGCTTCACTCATGTCGCTCAAAGGCGTGACAAGGCGCACCGGGTCGCCGCCTTCCGTACGGGTAAAGAGATTCTTGCGGAAAGACTCCGCCGCGTTCGCCAGCAAACTGTTAGCCACCTCCAGCACCGGCTTTGTGGAACGATAATTTTCTTCCAGGCGAATAACGCGCGTTCCAGGAAATATTTTTTGAAAATCAAGTATATTTCGTACATCTGCGCCACGAAAAGCATAGATGGACTGGGCCTCGTCGCCCACGGCCATCACATTGCACGGATCAGCCCCTACTTCCCCTGCAGCCCCGACACCTGACAGAAGACGCGTGATGCGGGCCTGTACTCTGTTGGTATCCTGGTATTCGTCCACCAGAATATGGGTAAAACGCCGACGCAAGATTCGTGCGGCCGTCTCATCAGCCAGCAGCCCTTCCAACTCGAACAGCAGATCATCATAATCGAACAAGCCCTTTTCACGACGCCATGCCGTATAGGCGGCTTCGAGCGACATCAGAGCTTCAGAGTGCGGCAGCAGATGAAAAGCTTCCCTCTCAAGCACATCCGCAAGCGGCAATTCCTTGTTGCGGGCCTTGCTGAAAAACCCCGCTATGGTTTGTGTTTTCGGGAAGGAACGATCCCCGCGCCCCAGCTTGAGCGTCTCTTTGCAGTGTCGTATCGCGTCGGTAATATCTGACGCGTCCATGAGAGAGAAGGGGCGGCCGTTCAGCCAGAGCGGATGGTTGACGCGCAACGCGCCGTACGCGAACGCGTGAAAAGTGCCTCCTTGCGTTCTGGACAGACCCGCGCCAAGCAATAATCCCGCTCTGTGAAGCATCTCATGAGCGGCCTTGCGCGTGAAGGTCAACAGCAGAATGGACTCGGGAGGCGTGCCGTGCTCCACAAGCCAGGCCAGACGATAGATGATGGTGCGTGTCTTCCCGCTGCCCGCGCCGGCCACCACAAGCACAGGGCCGTCGCCGCTGGTGACGGCTTCATACTGGGCTTCGTTCAGGGCAGCGGCGTAGTCAATCATATTTTATGACAACCAACTATCATTTTGCGATATGACGGCTCATGCTTGGGCGGAACACGGTCAGGCGTCAAGTGTTCCTTCGGCATTCAACGCGTCAGCGATCTCGCGCAGAGCGGAAAGACTGCTCATCGCCTCTTCCTCGGTCAGGAGATGCAACGCAAATCCGGCATGAACAATGAGAAAATCGCCAATTTTGGACGGCGTTGGCAGAAGCATGGTGGATGCCGTCAAGAATGTCTGGCTTTCGCCAACACGCACGCGGACCATTCCTTCTTCTAGAAATTCCACAACCTGTACGGGAATGGCTAGACACATGGGAGCGCCTCAAAAGACAGCATTAACAGATTCTGGGCAACGGCACGCCCTCGGGCATGGAGAGAATACGTCTGCCGCCGATGCGCGTTTGCAGCGTCACGCGACAGGCCTTGTCGCCGACAACAGTGCCGATGCGCGCGGCTTCCACTCCATAAGGTGAGGCGCGCATGGCCGCCAATGCGTCTTCGGCGCGATTTTCCGGCAGTATACAGATACACTTGCCTTCATTGGCAAGATATAGGGGATCAAGACCGAGAAAAGAACAGCCGCTTTTGACGGACTCGTGCACTGGAATGGCCTCTTCCTCAAGCAGCATTGACACGCCGGACTGCTCCGATATTTCATTGAGCGTGGCGGCAAGTCCGCCCCGCGTCGGGTCGCGTAGAACGTGTACCGGCCCGGCGGCATTGATGATCTCAGCGATCATATGGTTTAACGGTGCCGAGTCGGAAGTGACATCCGATAAAAAGGAAAGATGTTCACGGCTGCCCATAATTGTCAAACCATGATCGCCCAGAGCTCCGCTGACAAGCACGGCGTCGCCGACTCTGGCGTTGTGGCCGGATGGCGCTGGCTCGACAAAAATTGAACCTATCCCTGTGGTATTGATAAATATCTTGTCACAGGCGCCTCGCGGCACCACCTTGGTGTCGCCGGTCACAATCAGAACGCCCGCTTCTTTTGCCGCACCGGCCATGTCCTGAACGATGCTCTCAAGCAGTTCAAGCGACAGGCCTTCTTCCAGAATAAAGCCGCAGCTTATGTATTGCGGCCGCGCGCCGAGCATGGAAACGTCATTGACCGTGCCGTGCACGGCAAGTGTGCCTATGCTGCCGCCGGGGAAAAACAGGGGCGTTACGGTGTAGGAATCTGTGCTCATAGCGATCGGGGCCTGCACGTCGTGTAGCAATGCTGCGTCGTCAAGTCGCGCCAGCAGGGGATTGGCGAAATGCCGCAAAAAACATTGGGCAGTCAGACGTTGGGAAGCAAGACCGCCGCTTCCGGCGTCGAGCAGAAGGCAGGTGTCCATCAGTGCTCCGAATACTTGTAATAAGCTGCACAACTGCCTTCAGTGGAAACCATGCATGGCCCTACAGGCACGGCCGGTGTGCATTTTTCGCCGAACAGCGGGCATGCGGTTGGTATAATACGACCTTTGAGAACATCGCCGCAACAGCAGTCCGGCTGCTGCTGAGGCGTTTCCACAAGACGCACACCAAGACGCACGGCGGCGTCCATATCGGCATACTCAGGCCGCACGGCAAGGCCGCTTTGCTCAATACGGCCTATGCCGCGCCACAGGGCGTCTGTGGTGATAAAAACTTCTTCCATCAGCGCGCGCGCTTTCGGGTTGCCCGCGTCGTTCACTGCGCGGGGATAGGCGTTGACGACAGCAGGGGCATTGTCCCGCAACTGTTCGGCCATGCGGCAAAGGGCCAGCAGGATGTCCGCCGGTTCAAAACCGCCCACCACGCCGGGAATGCGGTGTTTGTCCGCCAGAAAAGCGTACGGTGCAAGGCCCAGGATGGTGGAAACGTGCCCAGGCAGGAGGAAGGCTTCTATGTTGGCGGCTTTGCCGTCCTCTTCGTCCAGCAGGGCGCGTAGCGCTGGCGGCACCAGCTTGTGCAGCGAAAACACGCAAAAATTTTTGATCTTTTTTTGACGGGCGGTCAGCAGTGTGGCCGCCACGGCGGGCGCGGTCGTTTCAAAGCCTATGCCGGGAAAGACAATCACATTGTCAGGATTACTGATGGCGAGAGTCAGGGCTTCCAAGGGGGAGTAGATAATTTCCACGCGTGCGCCGGCGGATTCGGCGTGCTTGAGGGTTTGGCCGCTGGGGCTAGGCACGCGCAGCATATCCCCGAATGTGGCCAAAACAATTTTTTCCCGGCCGGCCAATTCCAAAAAGGCCGCCACATCCGCGTCATGTGTGACACAGACAGGACATCCCGGCCCGGAAAGATGGGTGATGGATGCGGGCAAAAGAGAATGCAGGCCGCTTTGAAAAATGGACACCGTATGTGTGCCGCATACTTCCATAAATCGCATGGAGCGGCCGTCAAGCGCGCGAGTCAGGCGCGCGAGCAGAACACGGCAGAGTTTAGGATCATGCAAGGCTGTTTCAAAGGTCATGGTATTGCGTTTTGTTACAGATTTGCCACATACCAGTCTCCGGCCAGTCGCAGCCCTTCACGGACATCATAGCGCGGTTCATAGCCGAGCAAGATTTTGGCGCGGCTTATATCTGCAAGGGAATGCCGCACATCGCCCGCCCGAAAATCACGGTGCTCGGCAACGGCGGTGGCGGCCTCGGGCAGATGGCAGGCAACTTCTTCCCGTATCAGGTCAAAAAGCTCGTTAAGCGTAGTGCGCTGTCCAAAGGCCACGTTATATATTTTATTGCGGTTTTCTTTTTCGGCAAAGCTCGCCAGTAGATTGGCCTGTACCACGTTACCTATGTAGCAGAAATCGCGGCTGGTTTCCCCGTCGCCGTTCACATAGACGGTTTCCTGTTTGAGAAGGCTTGCGAACCATTGCGGAATCACGGCCGCATATGCGCCGTAGGAATCCTGCCGTTGCCCGAAGACGTTGAAATAACGCAAACCCGTTCCGGCAAAGCCGTAGCAGCGGGCAAAGACATCCGCATAGAGCTCGTCCACATACTTTGTGACAGCGTAGGGAGAGAGCGGGCGCCCGATAACGTCTTCCATCTTGGGCAGTTCCGGTGAATCGCCGTAGGTGGATGAGGAAGCCGCGTAGACAAAGCTCTTGACGCGTGCGTCGCGTGCGGCAACAAGCATGTTTATAAAACCGGTGATATTGCAGCTGTTGGAGAGGATGGGGTCGTCAATGGAACGCGGCACGGAACCGAGGGCCGCCTCGTGCAGCACATGGTCGGCCTTCGCGCAGACCTCGCGGCAGGTGTCCATATTCCGTATGTCGCCTTCAATAAAAGTGAAACGCCTCCAGGCGTCAGGGCCGACAAGATCGCGTACCATGTCGAGATTTTTTTGATAGCCTGTAAGGAAATTGTCGAGCCCTGTCACAGTTTGCCTCAGCCGCAATAAATGTTCCAGCAGGTTGGAACCGATAAAGCCTGCCGCGCCGGTCACAAGCCAGCGGGAAGGGTTTTTTTGCAGTGTGTCGCACAAAACGGAATAGGCGTTCATGCTTGTATCCTTGTAAAGCGCATTGACGTTTGTTCCTGCGATTGATGCCGCGCGGACGTATTTTGTACTCCGGCAGTCCGCTTCTGTAAAGCCGACCTGCAGGTTATGGCCGTGCACAACGCATATCGTGCAGATTGACGCTAAATTTCACTTTGCGGCGGGCGTCTGAGGATATCTTTCAATGTCGCCGCGGCAACAGCGCTGTCCATGCCCTGGCATTCGGCCAGAAGGGGAAGGTTCTCCACCGCATCGCAGGGGCGTATATATAACGGTTCTATATCGTTTGGGAAATAATCGCCGTGCCGGGCGAGCAGGCGCAAAGCGCCCACTGAAGGGCTGACAAGTTCCGGCATGCGGTACAGGCCGGTCGGCAGCCCGCATGTTTCAAAAACGGCCGCATTGCGTACAAGTCCGCTACCGCAGACGTACGCCTGTCGCGCGGCGACATGTGCTGTAATTTCCGCAACGACGTCATGCGGCGGGCAGAGCGTTGTTTGTCCTGTCGGCTGGGCCGGGATCTGCGGCCCGAAAGAGACAAAAGGCCTGAAGTGGACAAGGTTGCGCCGTGCGTGAGTGAGAACACAGACAGGGATGCCGTACAAGAGCTTTCGGCCGATTGTCGCACTTGTGGCAAGCGCCTGCATGTAGTCCAGCCCGGCCAGTCGGGCGCGGCTTGCGCGGCGCAACGCCGCCGCGGTGGCAAGAACAAGGCGTATGCCGGTAAAAGAACCGGGGCCGCGTACGCAGGCGATGCGTCGAAAATCTCGTAGACGCATACGTAGCGCGACGCAAATCTCCTGCAGCGCGGGCGCCAGAATTTCTGTGGCCTTTTGCGGCGCGTTCCACTCCTGGAAGCAGAGCAGCGCCTCATTGTCGGTGACGACAATCTGCAAAAGATTCTCGGAGGCGTTCAGCACAAGTTCAAGGCCGGTGGAAAGCATGCACATGCCTATATTCTACCCCACATTTTTAAGCAGACGCCAGACATCATTCAAAGTGGCAAGCAGCATAAGACAAACCAGCAGGGCAATGCCCGCCCGCATGGCGTAGGTTTGCACTTTCCCATTCACCGGCCGGCGAAACAGGAGTTCCCAGAGAAAGAACACTATCTGTCCGCCGTCCAGCACAGGGATGGGCAAAAGATTCAATACGCCCAAGTTGACGCTGATAAGCGCCGTCAGCGCGAGCAGGCCGGCAAGACCCTGATGCGTTTGTTCGCTCACGAGCTGCATAATCATGATGGGGCCGCCCACCTGATCAAGGGGCACAACCCGCTGCGCCAGTTTGACAAAACTTTGTCCGGTCAGAGAAATCATCTGCCAAGCTTGGGCCGCGCTGGCCGGCGCGGCGGTCAGCAGACTCAGAGAATGGGTGACCATCGTGCCTGCGGCGCGCACGCCGACAAGCCAGGTTGTTTCATCCTCGCCAAAAATGTTTTTGCGCACAGACTTGACCGGCGTCACGTCAAATGTCAGCGTCGTGAAGGCTTCCCTCACGCTTTGTCCGCTGTCAGACTCCGCAACAGGAGACGTGGGCCGCGCCGTTTCAAAACGCAGTGATTTTCCCTCGCTGAGGAGAATGGCGTCGGACATTTCCTGCCAGCTTTGCACAGAAACGCCGTCAATGCTGAGAATGCGGTCTCCCGCCTTCAGCCCGGCGGCCGCCGCGGGGCTTTGTTCACCCACTTCGCCGATTTCCGGCAGCAGGACAGACTCCCCCCAACCAAAGGCCAGTGTCCAGCAGAGCAGCCAAGCCAACAGCAGGTTGGCGATAGGCCCGGCGGCCACCACGAGCAGGCGCTGCCAAGCGGGGCGCAGGGAGAAACTTTCTTCCCGGCAGAAGCCTTCGGGAAGATCTTCTTTATTACTTTCGCCAACCAGAGCCACATACCCGCCAAGCGGCATCAGCGAAAGGGCATATTCTGTTTTGCCGGGCTTGTATTTAAAGAGTTTGGGGCCAAAGCCCAGAGAAAAGACAGACACCCCTATCCCGAAACAGCGGGCCACGGCAAAGTGCCCGAGTTCGTGAAAAAAGATCAGACCGCTCAGCACAATGACAACAGCCATAATGGTCGTCATTTCTGTTGTTCTCCATCATTCGCCATG
>JAISKZ010000027.1 GCA_031260725.1 Desulfovibrio sp.
AGTAACCGACCAAGTACGCCGCTTACTCGCTGTGCTTGCCCAAGGTGAACAGAGTGCGGCTGTGTTGCTGGCGGAGTTGGGATTGCGCCACTCTCCCAGTTTTCGCAAAAACTATCTTGACCCGGCTATTGACGATGGTTTGGTGGAACGCACACAGCCGGATTCCCCGCGCAGTCCGACACAGCGATACCGGCTTACAGCCAAGGGGCGGGGGAAGGTATGACGGGAAACGAAACCCGTTTGCGTGCATTTTCCGGCATTGACGCCGCCCCTTATTTTGCTTATGCCCGCGCTTAGATGCGCGTGGGCGATATGGACGAGAAAAAACTCCCGTCGCACAGGATGCGATGGAGAAACTTGGCTGCGTAATGATTGTATGCGTAACTTGATAAATTATAACAGTGTGATATTACTATCTAATTTTTCTCTCTTGTGCTTTTATATCAATAATAGCTTGATTTCTAGTAGATATATTTAAAAGAGACGCCAGTTTATCTTTTGTATTAAATTCAGTTTTGTTCATATATAAAAAATTTGCTATTATTTGTTGTAAAACGCTAAAACCCATAATATTATTTTTAAAATTACCAACTAACGTTCTTAACTTAACAAAGTTAATTTTTTTTGTTGATTCTAACTCTAAATAAAAGTTTAATAATTCATTTGCATTTGTTTTTTCTGCTTTAGAAAAATATGATTCAAATGTTTTTTTTAGATTTTCACTTGCAAATGCACGAGTTGGTAGAGATATAAAGTGAAAACTAATTGCAGCAGCCAAATGCATAAGGATTTTTTTAGCAACTTGCTCTATTTGATTCTCACTAACTCTGTGCTTACTAATTTCATCGTGAATATCTTGAAGCCACATAGAAGAATTTTCGCGCATAAAAGCATAAAAATCGCCGAGAGCTCGGAGAGGAATATTTAAACCTTCGGCAAAAAGAGGGTCTTTCTGATCAACACGCAATGAACCATAGTGTGATTTAAGTGTTTGCCCAATTATATCAACGCACCGTACAGTGGCGGATATTTCTGTAGTAAATTTATCAAATTTTTCATCATCGTCGTTGTCCTTTAGACTCGTACCTTTATAATCTGGCTCATCATCTTTACTCAATAGGTCTTTAAATTTTTCTTGCTCTCTTCGTGATAAACTAGGGGATAAATCAGGGATTATTATTTTTGCAACATGTGCTGTGAGATCATTAAAATGTTTTGTATCTTCACTGATATTAGCTGTTGGTGAGTTTGCAAATATTGATTTTGCATAGTTATGTAACTTATTAATGATTATTTTATCTTTTGAAAAATTTATTAATATCAATAAGATACTGCTTGAAGATTCTTTATGGATTGTATTTATCAGCTTATCTATAGAATTTGTAGCTACATCATCTTCATGTAAGTTTTTTGAAATATACAGTGCAACAAAATAGTAATATATATATCTATATTTAAAATATATATTACAATCTTCACGACATATAATACCAGCACTTATTAAATTTGAAGTAAACGAGATTGATATGTTTGTGGCAAATTTCAAATTGTAATTTTGTACAAATTCATCAAAGTCAGATTCGCTAAGATTAGTTGCATTGTTCTTATAAAGGGAAAAAGACAATTCAGATAAGAAACTTATTTTTAAATCTACTTCCTCATGGCGACTATCCACACTTGCCAGAGATAGAGTAATTAGGGCTTGGTAGTAATGTCCATATGAGCCGGTCGTGATATCACTTGCTATATTTGAACTGGCAGCAGAAATGGCTGTTAGCAGATACAGTGGATATGGGGGGACATAATTGTAATCAACAATCCTATTGAACATACTAGTGTACTCATCATATGCTCGCGTAGTTGTCTCGTCATGGTCAATTTGCTCATCAGAAATATTGAGCCATTTTTTAAGAAGTTCGCCACGGAGGATGTGACCAAGTGCTTTCAATTGATATGAATCTACCGATGGTATTACTTTGTCGCTGAACTCTGTCTCTTTATTTTCAATATTTGCAAGTTCTTCTATTAAGAATGGTTCCCCTGTAAGGATTAAGAAATTATTATAATACTCATTGAGTGTACGTATAATTTTTAATTTTTCTAAATTATTTGTTTTTGCTTGATGAAAATTGTCTATAATTGGAACTGCTATCATTTTTCTTGATTGTTTAAATTTGTCCAAGTCAATATTGATGTATTGAGATTTATATTTTTCAATTATTAATGCATTAATATCGTTTATTTTTGTCTTTGAGATATCTTTACAGTCGATATATATAGGGGTCATTCCACCAGAAACAAGTTCAGAAAATAGAACTTTTGCATAAGAAGTTTTTCCAGATTTATCATCTCCAGTAATAATTATTTTTCCAAATTCATTTTGTATTATTTTTTTTGAAGATATATCATTGTTTCTACGTTTATCTCCATGTGATGTTTCTTTTATATTTGGGAAAATATAAATATCACTAAGTATTAATGATGTTTTTCTTGGATGCTTAAAAGTTGCGCCAGGGTCATCAAGAAAGTCTATAAAATCCTTAGAAAGCTCGCTATACTGTTTTGAATACTTAGAATCAGATATTCTTATACAATTGTCACTTATAATTCTGAAAATATTTGATTTTGGATCATATTTAAATCTAACAATTTTTAAATTATCTTCATTAAAATCTATCTGAATTAAATTAAATGTAGATTCTTTCTTTGTATCAGAAAATATTTTTCCACCTTCTATGAGATTTGTAGATTGATCTATGAGATTTGTAGATTGATTTGATGGGATACTCATAGTATAGCTGGAAGTATCATGTTCATGTCCAAAAAATATTAGATCATAATTTTTTAATAAAAATGTTCTCAATTCTCTCTGTTTTTTAGATAAAAACCAGTTAGGTGTGTGGTGAAGTAACCCTATTTTATAATCAGAATATATTGTAGGGACACCTAAACATTCTATTGGTAGAAAAACTTTTCCTTCGCTACCCTCCTTTTCGCAGGAAAATGATGAATTTATTGAGTGAATAGTTATCATTTTTTCTTTGTGCTGAATTTGGTATGCTTGATTTAATAATGCTTCATTGCTCGGATTTTGTTTCTCTAAATTCTTTTTAAATGTTAAGTAATTTTTTTGTGTAGATAAACATGCCTTTATCTGCTCATCTGTTGCAAAGTCTGAGGTGGTAATATCTTTTAATACAGAGCTTCTGATTGAGGTGTCTTCTAAAAAGTAGTTGTCATGATTACCTGGAGTAAAAATTAAAAATGTATCTTCAAATTCTTCTATCATGAGCTTTTTAAAAAATTCTTCTGCTAGGGTGTATTCAGCGGACTTGCCGGAAAAGGCAATATCCCCAGAGCATAATATGCATGTTGTGTCTCCATTTGAAATTTCACATTTCACCGCCTCCCTTATGGCTTTGATTAAATCTTCAGAGATTGGCGAGTTCTCTTTTATGTGAAAATCACTCAAATGAATTATATTAAGCATTGATAGCTCCAGACATTTACCTGTTGTAATTTTTCCTAACCTGTGAATCTATTGATAGTTAACGTGGAAGCCCTCTACTGTGCAATAAAATTTTCGGCTCAGGGCAAGGCGGGGTAATCCTCCCCTTTTTAGTAGTATTCAGGAGTAGAGGCTATGCCACCAAGTTTCTTTTCATGGCAGGAAGGAAACCGTCGTTCGCCATGTTGGGGCGTTAGTTGTTGAGGGGTTAGCACCTTTGTTGTCGTAACCCATTGATATTCTTGGTGGGCAGTACAGGACTTGAACCTGTGACCCCCGCCGTGTGAAGGCGGTGCTCTACCAACTGAGCTAACTGCCCGTAACTGGACGAAATAAATCAGGATGTCAGAACAAAAAGCTAATCCGCCTGCATCCGAATAAAAGTCGGTATTTCAAAATCGTCATCATCAAAAATAAAGTCCTCATACCCCGGCTTGTGCTGACGTCGCGGCGTTACGCCCTGATCATTTTTTTTGACGAGATACGGGGGAATATTGCCCTTTGAATCATCAATCCATCTTTCAATCTGAGCACGCCGTGGGGAGGAGGGCTGCGTCCCGTTCTCCGGTTCGTCTTTGGGATCCTGCTTCTGCGCTGAAGCGCCACGCGGTAAAAAGCCTTGCCCGTGGGGCTTTGGGTGCCGTGTTGGCCCTGTCCCCGCGCCCCGAGCCGCCTGCAAAGGGAAAATCGTCACTTTGGGGGGAGTCTCCGGACGGGCCATCTGTGACTCAATGCCTGTGGCGATAACAGTAATGCGAATTTCCTCGCCGACGTTTTCATCAAAGATGACGCCAAAAATGATGTTGGCGTCAGCGGGCGTCGCTTCATCAATGATATTGCCGATCTCCGCGATTTCTTCAGCGGTGATGTCCATTGAAGCGGTGATGTTGTAAAGCACGGCCTTGGCGCTCTCAAGCGAGACGTCTTCCAGCAACGGACTCATGATTGCGCGCTGTGTCGCCTCACGCGCCCGATTTTCACCTGATGCTATGCCTGTGCCCATCAAGGCAAGGCCCGCCTCTGACATTGTTGTGCGCACATCGGCAAAGTCAAGGTTAATAAGGCCTTCGCCTAAAATCACATCAGAAATGCCTTTGACGGCATAATACAATACATCATTTGCTTTTTGCAGCATTGCGGCAAATGAGGCCTTTTTGGGAGCAAAAGCCACAAGCCGGTCATTGGGAACTGTGATCAGACAATCCACATGCTCCTGGAGTTTCGCAAGGCCTTCTTCCGCAGCGCGCATGCGTTTTACGCCTTCAAAGGAAAAGGGCTTCGTAACAACCCCCACTGTCAGCGCGCCGAGCTCCTTCGCAATCTGGGCAACCACCGGCGCAGCCCCTGTGCCCGTGCCGCCGCCCATGCCCGCTGTCACAAAAACCATATCCGCATCGCCGAGAATATCGCGAATGGCGCTCTTGCTTTCCACAGCGGCCTCACAACCAACAGCCGGCACGGCGCCGGCGCCGAGGCCTTTTGTCAGTTTTTCCCCCAATTGAACCTTGGTGGGGGCGTCATTTTTGTTGAGCGCCTGCAAATCTGTATTGGCGCAGACAAACTGAACGCCCCGCAAACCTGACATAATCATTTTCTGCACGGCGTTCCCGCCGCCGCCGCCAACGCCGATCACCTTGATTCTGGCTGTGGACGCCAAAGAAATATCAATATCATTTACGATTGACTCTGCCATGATGCCTCCCCGTTGTGTGCTTCCGGCATTTGCCCGCCTGTTGTTATGAAATATCCGCAAACCATTTTTTCATTCGCGACAGCACAGCGTCAAAAACGCCGGTATCACTGCGCGTGGTGAACTTTTTCTGCCCGGAGGCCTCCCTCTCGGCGCCGTAACGCAAAAGGCCTACCGCTGTGGAAAATTTCGGACTGTTCACCACATCTTTAAGCCCGCCCAGATCACGCGGATAACCAACACGCGTCGGCAGGTTGAAAATCTGTTCACCAAGCTCCTGACAGCCCTCAATCAGAGCGGTGCCGCCCGTCAGAACAACGCCGGCGCCGATCAAATCCTTGTAGCCAGACCGCGTGAGGGTCTGATCCACCAAATAGAGAATTTCCTCCATGCGGGGTTCACAGATTTCCGCCAGAACCTGCCGT
This sequence comes from Desulfovibrio sp., assembly GCA_031260725.1. Taxonomy (GTDB): domain Bacteria; phylum Desulfobacterota; class Desulfovibrionia; order Desulfovibrionales; family Desulfovibrionaceae; genus Desulfovibrio. The sequence goes on from JAISKZ010000027.1 coordinate 5,624, forward strand.
GAAAGACGCCGCGGTTCACGCCCCCCCACACTGGGAACTTCAATAAATTCATCGGGGCGCACCATATCAGCCAGAGCGCAACCGTATTTGATTTTGATCCTCTCTGCGGATCCAACGGGCGTGCGCAAACCGAAAGCGATGTCGTTGGAGAGATTCTGCCCGCCAAGCGCAAGGACGGCCGTGTGTTTGATGGCGTCATTGGCAAAAATGGCGATATCCGTCGTGCCGCCGCCAAGGTCCACCAGAGCGACGCCTATTTCACGCTCTTCTTCCGTCAGAACAGCCTTTGCGGAAGCGAGGGATTCCAGAGCAATATCCGCAACCTCAAGATCACTGCGCCGACATGACCGCACAATATTCTGGGCTGAAGAAACAGCCCCGGTGACAATGTGTACCTTGACCTCCAGTCGTACGCCGGCCATGCCCAGGGGATCGGCTATGCCACGCTGTGCGTCGACAATATACTCCTGCGGCAAAATATGGATGACTTCACGGTCAGCCGGAATGGCGACGGCGCGCGCCGCGTCAATAGCTCTTTCCACGTCACGCTGGGCAACCTCGCCTCCCTTGACGGCGATAACGCCATGGCTGTTGATGCCCATAATGTGACTGCCGGCAATGCCGACATAGACGGCATTTATTTCACAACCGGCCATAAGCTCCGCATCATCAACAGCCTTGCGGATAGACTGCACCGTCTGCTCAATATTGACCACAACCCCCTTGCGCAAACCCGTGGAGTCGCTGGTGCCTATGCCCACAATATCCACAAGGCCGGAGTCCGAAAGCTCCCCCACAACAGCACATATCTTTGTTGTGCCGATATCAAGCCCCACGATGAGATCGGATTTATTCATACATACCATCCCCCACAAACAGCGCTCTGTTTTCTGCCTTGCACGGACTGATTGAGCACAACCCAGACATTGCCGTTCGCCGAGCGCACTTCACGCACATTTTGCAGTTCATGCCTCCGGGCAAGATCCCCCAAGGCAACGCCCATTCTGACAAGATTTCCGCTCCAGTCGTCTGTCGCGATGGAAAGACGCATTTCGCGATCTTCCAAATAAATTTCAACGCCCCGTCCGGCGCTTGCAGTGACCTGCGCTATCACTCCAGATTCCACCGGCAGGGCGCCGCTCTGCACATCTTTCAGCACACGGGCAAGATAGGGAGCTGTATCTTCAGCCCCAGGTTCAATAACAAGCGTCGGCAAAGAAAGAAAATTCTTGCTTTCAACAGGCGCAATGATTTCGCCGCGCTCATTGGCGTAAAACAGCACCCCGTCTTTATGCACCCAAAAAGAAGGCAGGCGCTCTTTCAGCTTGATGACAAACCTGTCCGGCAGCAAGCGCTTGACAGACACCTCTTCCACCCATGGCGTTTTGCGCAAGTCCCGTTCAGCGTCAGTAATGCTGACAGCCAGACAATTGTCGCCTTCTCTGATGCCGCAGTACTGCAAAACCATCTCTTTCGTCAGGCGTACATTGCCTGTCACATCCACATGCCTTGTCTGAAAAAAAGAGCTGGTAACAGCCGTGTCATACAGCCAGAGCGAAGCAATGCCCAACCCGACAGGCACTAAAACGGCAATCGTGAGCAGCGCCATGACCGCGCCAAGATTTTTTAAACCGCTAACCCTCTTGAACCCTTTGCATATCCAAAGAAAAAAGGACAAAAAAAAATTACGGTTTTCTTTTTGCGACGGAGCCGCTTTTGTATAGGAATTGCGAGTCTTACGGCTGTTTTTTATCAGCATGAGCGGCATGGCACTATCCTGACTTCCGGTTCAAGCATGATGCCGAATCGTTGCCACACCGCATCGCGTGCCGCATGCAACAAATCCAGAGCCGCGGTTGCGCTTCCCTTGCCTTCGTTGATCAAAAAATTAGCGTGCAGAGAAGAAAATGCCATTCCCCCATATCGCCTGCCCTTGTAACCGGCCTGTTCCAGAAGCCGACCGGCTGGCGCTCCGGAAGCGGGATTCTTGAAAATACAACCCGCGCTCCAGGCGGTTACAGGTTGTTTAGACTTTTTCTCAAAAAAGTTATGCCTCATACGTTTACCAATGCCACCCCTTTCGGACCTGGTCAAGCCAAATGTGGCATCCAATATAATAAAATCTTTTTCCCCCTCCGGGATGACGAGGCTGCGGTAGGCAGGCTTCAGTCCGCCGGCAGGCGTCGTTTTAACAATGCCGTCGCTGAAGATTCTAATGCGTTCTATACATGCGCATATCTCTGTTCCGAAGGAACCGGCGTTCATGGCTACAGCCCCTCCGACACTGCCCGGCACGCCCACCAGTCCCTCAAGACCGGACAAGCCATGTTTGAAACAAAAACGCAGCAAACGGGGCAGGGGAACCCCGACGCCGGCCAGAACAAAAACTTTCTCTCCTTGCTCATCAACAATTTCAGGCCCCTGCATAAAATTCGGCCTGAGCAGTACAATCGCCAACTCGCCGTCCTGGGCCAAAATATTGCTGCCGGCGCCGAGGACGACAGCTTCCCCGCCCCAAAAATGTAATCGTTCCGGCAGCAGTTCCAGATCCCGCGCGTCGGCAAGCGTCAATTCGGCAATGGCCGTGCCGCCAAGCCGCAGGGTAGTCCGCTCCGCCAAAGAGGGAGATGCCGTTTCAAGCATTGTTTACAGCCTCAAGAAAGAACGGACCAAGCCGCGTGATGGTGCCCGCGCCAAGCGTCAGCAAAACGTCCCCCGGACGAAGACAGGCCGGCAGGTTTGCCGCCAGTGCTTCAAGTGTCTGAAAATAAATGACGGGCGTGCTTGAAACCTGCTGTACGCCCTGGGCGAGGCTTTGCCCCGAGACTCCGGGAATCGGCTTTTCCGAGGCCGCATAGATTTCCGTTAAAAGAAGACAGTCGGCGGCGTCAAAGACCTTGCAAAACTCACCGAACTGCGCCTGTGTGCGACTGAATCTGTGCGGTTGAAATGCAACGACAATACGCCGCCCCGGGTAAACCTGACGGGCAGTTGTCAGCGTGGCGGCTATCTCCACGGGGTGGTGACCATAATCATCCACCACCGCCACGCCGTTCTTCTCACCTTTAAACTCAAAACGCCTGTTCACCCCGCTGAAAGCCTGCAAGCCGTCAACACATGCGGAAAAACTGATGCCCGCCTCCATAGCGGCGCAGATGGCGCCGAGCGCGTTCAAAATATTGTGCCGTCCGGGCTGTGGCAGAGTGACGTCACCCAGTTTTTCATGCCCATGCCAGACCTCAAAACAGCTTGGCAGCCCACTTGACAGCAGCACCGCGCGCAGCCGGTTCTCCTGCGCAAAACCGTAAGTCAAAACCGGCCGTTTGACGCGGGGCAAAAGCGCGCGAACGCCGGGGTCATCCCCGCAGACCACATTGACGCCGTAAAACGGCACGTTATTCATAAACTGCACAAAAGCCGCGTCAATGGCTTCCCGACTTCTGTAATAGTCAAGATGCTCCTCATCCACATTGGTTACCACATTAATAATGGGCAAAAGACAAAGAAAAGAACCGTCAGATTCATCAGCTTCCGCTATAAGGTAATCGCCGCGTCCCAAATGGGCGTTTGCGCCGTAAACATTAAGGCGCCCGCCAATAATAACAGTCGGATCAAAGCCGGCAGCGTCAAAAATGGCGGCTGTTAACGATGTTGTCGTTGTTTTGCCGTGCGTGCCCGCTATGGCGACGCCCTGACGCAGCCGCATGAGTTCGGCGAGCATTTCGGCGCGGGGAATAATCGCTATATTCCGCCGACGGGCTTCCTCCACTTCAGGATTATCGGCATTGACAGCGGTTGATTTGACAAGCACCTGCACGTCCCCAACATTTTGAGCGGCGTGGCCTACCGCCACACTCGCTCCCATCTCGCGCAAATGCCTGACTACCGCTGAATCGCTCAGGTCTGAACCGGAAATTTCATAGCCAAGACTCAGCAGAACTTCGGCAATGCCGCTCATGCCGGCGCCGCCAATGCCCACCATATGGATACGTCGAATTTTATTTTTCATGTCAACCTATTAACAAATTTTAGAAAAATTCAGATGCATCGCTCTCGCTTCACGGCGTGTCAGCAAACTGCACTCCCTAAACGCTTCCACAAACAGTCTCTTCCAGAACAGCGGCCACCTGCGCCGCCGCATCAGGCCGGGCTGCACACAACGCCGCTTCGGACATTTTTGCCCGCTCTTCAGGACTGTCAAACAATCCGACCAGCAGTTCTCCCACATAGGGGGCCCGCAATTCCGCCTCAGGAATAAGCGCCGCCGCGCCGGCCTTTGCCAGAATACGGGCATTGCGCGTCTGATGATCATGAATCGCATGCGGAAACGGCACAAATACGGCGGGCAGGCCGACGGCGCTTATCTCCGCGGCAGTGCCCGCACCGGCGCGGCACAGCGCCACATCCGCCCACCTGTATGCTTCTGCCATATCATCAATAAACGCCGTCACGCAACCAGGGGCATACCCGGCCGCTGCATATGCCGCCCGCGTCACGGCTTCATCGCGAGATCCGCTCTGATGCCGTATCTCCACTTCAGCCGCCCCGAGGACAGGCAAAATTGTCGGCAAAAACGTGTTCAGCGCCCTCGCGCCCTGAGAGCCGCCCAAAACAAGCAGCCGACGCGTTGTCCATGCGCGCGGCAGCAAACCCGCCCGGCTCACGGCTGACCGAACGGGATTGCCGGTCAGAACGCATTTCCGTTGCGGAAAGCCTTGCGTATCCGGCCAGGAGAGGCAGACACGCCGGACAAATCTGGCAAGAAAACGATTGCCGGCGCCCGCAACGGCATTCTGTTCATGCAGAATAGTCGGGACGCCCAGCAAAGAAGCTGCCAGCATGGGAGCAAAGGCCGCATACCCGCCAAAGCCTATTGCAGCCAGCGGCCTGAAGCGACGCACGATTGAAAGAGCCCTGAACAAAGCATACGTCATCAATCCACCGGCCGCAAAACAGCGCAGGCCGCGTCCCAGCAATCCCCGAACCGGCAGTCCTTCAAAGGGAATGCCGCTCTGTTCGGCCATCCTTTTTTCCGGTCCGTAATGTGAGCCGACAAACAGCAGCTGAATATCGGGCCATGTCATCCTCAATTCGCCCGCCACGGCAAGAGCCGGGAAAATATGCCCACCGGTGCCGCCGGTAGTCAGGAGGATTTTTTCCACTGCCCGCTTGTCCTTGAATAATTCATAAGCAGGCCGACACTAATCATCGTAGCCGTCAGATTGCTGCCGCCATAGCTTATCAGCGGCATGGGCACGCCCTTGGGGGGAGCCATGCCCATCACAACAGCCAGATTCACCACAGTGCCAATTGCCAGGATGGCGGTCACTCCGAAGGCCGTGAAACGATCGCGCAGATTGCTCTGCCCCATGACAATGCGATAGCAGCGCCAAAACAGAAGACCAAAAAGCAGCATCACCACGCTCACTCCCACAAAACCCATTTCTTCAGCCAGCACTGCCATGATGAAATCCGTATGCGTTTCAGGCAAAAAAAACATTTTCTGTCTGCTTGCGCCGACACCGACCCCAAAAAAACTGCCGGAACCGATGGCCAGCAGTGACTGCGCCAATTGATATCCGGTATCGTGAAAATCCTTAAAAGGATCCATAAAGGCAAGCAGCCGGCGCAGCCGGTATGGGGAAGCGATGGACAAAGCCAGAGTGCCCGCGCACGCCAGCGCAACAGAAAAGAACAGATAAATGAAACGGGTGCCGCCGGCGACGCACATAAAAAACAGAATACCGGCCAAAATCACAGCGCTGCCGAAGTCCGGCTGCAGCAACAATAAAAAACAAAATAACCCTGTCACGGCAAACGGCGGGATGACGCCACGGCTGAATGTTTTAATAAGATCCTGCTTGGCGCTCATAAAATAAGCCAGATACAGAACCAAGGATATTTTCACAAATTCCATGGGCTGTATGGAAACAGAACCCAACGGGATCCAGCGCCTTGCGCCGTTGATGTCCCGAACAAAGGGAGAAAGCGTGACCAGCACCAGTAACAGCGATAAAAAAATTGCCGGATACTGCATCCGGTAAAGCCATTCACGCGGCATCAGCGCCGCACACCACAAGGCAACCCCGCCGCCGGCCGCAAAAATAAGCTGCCGTTTGAAAAAATAATATTTGTCGCCGCTGTTCTGCTCCGCTGTGATGCCGCTCGCTGAAAGCACCATCACAAGGCCAAGGGCAAGAATGACCAGGGTAATAGTGAAAAGCCACCAGTCAAAATGGGCCTGAGGCATTTTTTGAACCGCCCGCGCAAAGGCACTCGCGCTGTCGGTCGCATTCCGCTTGCCGGTGGAAAATTTCTTCATGACAACCCTTCCACAATATGTTTGAAATCATCTCCACGAGCCATATAATTGGTGTAAAGATCAAAGCTGGATGTGGCCGGAGAAAGCAAAATCACATCACCTTTCCGCGCGCCGGAACTCGCGTGCAGCACAGCAGATTCAAGATTTTCATGCCAGCTTATTGGAACAATATCTTGCCAGGCATTTTCAAACACCTCACGACTTGCCCCAAAAAGGGCCACATCAATGACGTGACTCCGAACAATCTCGCGTAGTTCCTGCAGATGTCCGCCTTTGAACTTGCCGCCGCACAAAAGACGCACAGGTTGATCAAAAGACTGCAAGGCCACCCGCAAGGCCGCAACAGTGGTACTCTTGGAATCGTTCACGTACAAAACGCCATTATGTTTTCGAAGAACTTCCAGACGATGCGGCAAAGGTTTAAAACGGGCGACCGCCGCGGCGGCATCAGCCTCGCCGACTCCAAAAAAACGGCAGGCCTGCCAGGCCGCTTCCTGATTCACTCTGTTATGGCCGCCCAGAAGCCTGCTTCTAGAAAAACGACCGCTTTCCCGTATGTACACCTGGCGTGCCTTGAGGTTGAATCCTTCGGCGAGTTTTTTCAGATCAACCCCCAAAACTGCCAGATCCCCCTCATTCTGGCAACGAAACAGACGAAATTTCGCCTCAGTGTATTCACGCATATCCTTGTGATAATCCAGATGATTCTCCGCAATATTCAAAAGCACGCCCACACGCGGGCAAAAGGTGGAACACGCCTGCAACTGAAAACTGGAAACCTCCACCACAAGCACATCCGCTTTGCGCCCGGAAAGCACATATTCTGAAAGCGGCGTCCCTATATTCCCCCCCAAAAACACGGAACAACCCTGTGCCTGAAGCATAGCGGCAGCCAGAGACGCCGTGGTTGTTTTCCCGCTTGTGCCTGTCACGGCAAGCACCTGTTCGTCAGAAAGGCACCGCCAGGCAAGTTCCATTTCCGCCAGCACTTCGGGCGCCGTTGATCGGCCCCCCCTGCCAAGATATTCCGCAAGACGGGATATCGGCATGCCGGGGCTCGGCACAACAAAAGAGGCATGTTCAAAATGCTCGGGGCGGTGTTCGCCGACAATAATTTCCACACCCATGGCGCGCAGCAATTCCCCCGTATCTCCGGACACGGCGGCGGCGTTTCGCTCAAGAAGGCGCACGCGCGCGCCTTCCTGAATCAGAAGTCGCGCTGCGGCAAGTCCAGAACGCCCGGCTCCGACAACCACAGCCGGATCTCCGGCATGGACGCGTTGCCCCCGAATTTTTTCAAGCGCCATCCATCTTCCCCCGGTGCGTTTAACGCAGTTTCAGTACGGAAAGAGCGACCAGCCCAAACAGAATGGACGTTATCCAGAAACGAATGATAATTTTTGATTCCGGTACGCCCTTGAGCTCAAAATGATGGTGTAACGGCGCCATGCGGAAAATACGTTTTCCGCCTGTCCAGCGGAAATAACCAACCTGCAGGATCACCGAAAGCGTTTCAATCACAAAAAGACCACCAACAACAGCCAGCACCAGTTCCTGCTTACACAGCAAAGCCAGATACCCGAGCGTGCCGCCGATGCTGAGTGAACCCACATCGCCCATAAAAACCTGCGCCGGATAGGCGTTAAACCACAAAAAGCCCAGCCCGGCACCTGTAAGAGCAGCGCAAAATACTGTCACTTCACCAACGCCGGGCATATACGGCACAAGCAGATAGACTGCAAAGCGCGCGTGACCGGTAACATATATAAAAATGGAAAAGACGATGACCGCGACAATCGACGGGCCGATTGCCAAACCATCCAGACCATCGGTAAGATTTACGGCATTGGAAGAAGCCAGCATCACAAAAATGCCGAAGGGCAGATAAAACCAGCCGATATCCGAGCTCCATTCCTTGAAAAAAGGTATAGTCAGCCGACTGCTGTAGTCAGGATTTATATACAGCATATACATACCGACCAATGCCACCAGAATCTGGCCGGCAAGCTTGGCTCTGCAGGAAATGCCCCTGTTGTGCTGATGGCGCAGCTTGGAAACATCATCCCAAAGACCGACAAGCCCGAAGCCTATAAAAACAAAAAAAGTCTGCCAGACATAAGAACTGCTTAAATCCGCCCACAGCAAAATACTGAAAGAGAGACCTGCAACAATAAGAAGTCCGCCCATAGTGGGAGTGCCTGCTTTTGCCGCATGCGCCGTCACATCCTCATGGATGAATTGGCCGCATTTCACACGATGCAGCCACGCGATAAAACGCGGGCCGATGAGAACGGAAACAACAAGGGCTGTAATCAGAGCGGCCATGGAACGGAAGGTGATGTACCTGAAGACGTTTAAAAAAGTCCATTCCGCCGCAAGCGGCGCGAGAAAATTATAAAACATGCTTGTGCTCCAGGGCATGTCCCCCCATAGACGCCTTCCCGTCGGCGAGTTGCCCGCACAAGTCCGCGCACAATTCTTCCAGTCTGTTGCCGCGTGACCCCTTAAAAAGGACAAGGCCGCCGTGATCACGGGCAAGACGCTGTACACGCCGCAGTTCGGCAAAGACAGGCAGAAAATCTTCACGCTCCCTGACGACAAACCAGGGACCATTGTAACTGCCTTCCTTCAATCCCGCATGCACGCGTTCAGCATAACCGCCTTTCCAAAGAACCGCGGCAGGGTTAAGCGCCGCCAGATAACGCCCCAGTTTCTCGTGTTCGTTTGCCGCTATATCTCCGAGTTCCAGCATTTCCCCAAGAACCGGCACAAAGTCCTTATGTTGGGCCAGTTCGGCGGCGGCGTCCAGCACACGCCGCATAGACAGAGGATTTGCGTTATAGGTGTCATCAATTATATCCCATTGCCCAAGACGTTTTGTACAAAACCGCTGCGCAGGCAATTGCGCCCGCGCAAAACCCTCCGTTATTTCCTCGGTGGACAAGCCGAGCAAATGTGCGGCGGCGGCGGCGGCAATGCTGTTTTCTGCGCCGAAATTCCCGAAAAACGGGGCAACGATATCGCACCATACGCCGTCCAGACAAAGGCGATACCGCCCACGCGGAATACGGCCATCGCCGTCTGATGCGGGAGCCGGCCCATCATAACAGGCCAGATATTCAGCAGGGTTGCCTTCCGCACTGAAAAATCGCAACAGGGCTCCTGTGGCGCCGGCTTCATGCACAAGCTCGGGATAATCCGCGCTGACAAGCCCAAAGCCCCCCGGCGCAAGATACTGAAGCAATTGCGCCTTGTGTGAGGCAACGCCTTTTTTGTCAAGCCCTTCCGTATGCCCTGCGCCCGTGTTGAGAATCAGCCCCAAATCCGGACGCAGCACAGAAGCAAGCTCCTCCATATCTCCTTCTCTGCTGATTCCCGCCTCCATAACCCAAAAATCTTCGTCCCCGTCCGCGGCCAGCATGGAGCAAGGCATACCTATCTGATTATTGTGATTCATGGCGTTGCGCGCGGTCTTCCCCCGCACGTCCAGCACTTGAGCCAAAATTTCTTTGAGCGTCGTCTTGCCTGCCGTGCCGGTAATACCCACTACCCTGGCTTTTGCGGCCTCACGCCAGCAAGCGGCAATTTGCCCCAAGGCCTTTACCGTGTCGGCAACATACAAGACAGGGACACGCGCGTTTGGAAGCGCGCGCGAGGCCAGAACAGCTTCCGCGCCCATATCTTCCGCACGAGCTGCAAAATCATGCCCGTCAACGCGACTCCCGGGCAGACAGACAAAAAGAGCGCCGGGGACAACATCTCTGCTGTCTGTGGCGACAGACGTCAACATCCTGTCGTCCGGCAGGAGATCAAGCGACAGACGCCCGGCTATTTCATTATAATTTAACCGCAATTGAGCAACTCCCGCACCACTGCCTGATCACTGTAATGATGCCGGACGCCCTGAATAATCTGATAGTCCTCATGCCCCTTGCCGGCGATCAGTAGTGCTTCGCCTTTTTTCAACATATCCAGTGCCTTGGCGATAGCTGCTCTGCGGTCAATCTCAACATGAAGTTCACGCGCTTTTGCAATTCCCGGCAATATATCCTGTATAATCGCCTCAGGATCTTCAAAACGCGGATTATCTGATGTCAGCACGGCAACATCAGAGTAGCGGGCCACGGCCTCCCCCATGCGCGGACGTTTGCTCCTGTCGCGGTTCCCGCCACAGCCAAAGACAGTTATGATGCGTAAAAAACCTGCCACTCTCAACGCTTTCAGCACGTTGATCAGCGCGTCCGGCGTATGCGCGTAATCTACAAAGACATCCAACCCCAAAGGATTTTTAATGCGTTCAAGCCTCCCGCAAACGCCGTGAAACTGTTCCAGAGCTTTCAAAAGTTGCGGATCAAGGCCAAGTTCCAGTGCGAGCGCCTGCGCAGCCAAAAGGTTGGATGCGTTAAATGCGCCCACCAAAGGCGAAGTAAGCACCCACGTCGTATCCCCCATATGCATACGCAAATTGCAGCCCTGTGGACCGGCGGCAAGCATCTCTCCCCAAAGATGACGACCGGACGCCCTTTTTTGCAGACCAAAAGAGAGAGCACACGGGCACACTGCCAGCAAACGGCGCCCGAAAGCGTCATCGGCGTTGACAGCCATCACCTTATCGTGCTTCGGCATCTCCAGAAAAAGTTTTGCCTTGGTTGAAAAATAGCTTTCCATGTCCTTGTGAAAATCAAGATGCTCCTGCGTCAGATTCGTAAAAATTGCGCCGCAAAAAGACACGCCGCCGACACGCTGTTGCGCGGCGGCATGAGAAGACACTTCCATGACAGCCACATTTACCCCTGCCTTTGCCATGCGCGCGAGCAGAGAATGCACGGTTACGGGATCAGGCGTTGTCAACGGCGCCGGCTCGCTGTGCCCCGGCCAGCGGTACGACATTGTGCCCATAACGCCAACCTTGTCTCCAGCTTCAGTGAACAAATGCTCCAGCAGACAGGCAACAGTGGTTTTGCCGTTGGTGCCGGTCACACCCATTACTTTTATCTTCAAGCCTTCTGTGCCCCAACGGGCCGCAGCGAGCCGCCAAAGAGCCTCACGCGGGTCATTGTGGCGAACAACACGACAGTTCGTGCCGGCGGCAAACGCATCTGCATCCACGCCAGGACGACAAACAACGATGCCTGCCCCCGCTTTCACCGCATCAGCAATATAACGATTCCCGTCTTCAGCAACACCCGGCACAGCCACAAAAATATCGCCTGCACCGACAGCGCGCGAATCCGAACGCACATCAAGCGAGTCTGCACGGCAGGCTTCCAGAAGGGATATAAAATCCTCCTGCATGCCTAACTCTCCGAAAGCCATAGGATATAATCCGCTTTACCGGCATCCGCAGGCCAGGTCGTTCCAGGCTGCGGACTCTGACGCACGACCCTGGCTCCGGCGCCTTTGAGTTCAGGCACAATGCCCGCTCTTGCAAAGAGTTCAACAGCATTTCGGACTGATTTACCCATAACATCGGGCACACGATCCGCAACTTTTGCCAAATGCCCCGGCAATTGCATGCCTTGCTCCCGGTGAACTTCATTCACTTTTCCGACAAGACCTGGCATAACCTGTCTGGAAGATTTGAATCCACGGCGGCGCTGCCCGTCTGGACCGGCTCCGATTTGTGATTTATCTTGTGCAACTGTGTTTGCTGCGGAAAGAATGCCTGTATAAATCAGTGCACGACTTGCGATTTCACGAAAAATCGGCGCTGCGACAACACCCCCGAACTGTCCGCGACCAGGCTCATCCACCATGACAAAAATCAGATAACGCGGATTGTCGGCGGGAAGAAAACCCACAAATGAAGCCAGGCGTTTGTTCCCATATACACCGGCCTTGTGATCAGCCTTCTGGGCTGTGCCTGTCTTGCCGGCCATCGCAACGCCGTCAATACGCGCGCGTTTGCCGGTTCCGTCGTTTTCCTGAACAACATCACGCATCATCTGCATCACTTCACGCGAGGTCTTGTCAGAAAATATACGCTTATGCGGTTCTTCCAGATTCTTTTCATCCGTTATCAGACGCAAGGGCTTGTAAACCCCCCTGTTCAAAAGCGTCAGGTATGCCTGCGCCATTTGCAACCCCGTCACGGAAATGCTTTGTCCAAAAGAAGTGGACTTGACGTCAACTTCACTCCAGTCACGGGGGATGTGCAATATGCCGCGACTTTCAGACACAGGAACTTTGGTGCGTTCGCCGAATCCAAGCGAATGAAGATAGCTGTAAAAAGTGGGAACGCCGAGCGTGTCTCCGATCTTCGCCATGCCGATATTTGAGGAATAGCGCAATACTTTCGCGGCGGGCAGCACTCCATGATTTGACGTGTCGCGTATAGTAAAGTTTTTGGCTTCCCATTTGCCGTTTTCGCAATCAATGAGAGAGCCGGGCGTGATTTTATGTTCCTGGAGCGCGGCAGCCATGACAAAAGGCTTGAATGTCGAACCCGGCTCAAGCGCGTCTGCAGCAAGACGGTTGCGATAGATCAGCGGCCTGAACTCTTTGTAGGAATTGGGATTAAAAAACGGAAATTGCGCCCACGCCAGAATATCTCCTGTAGCCACATCCACAACCAGGGCTCCGCTCCAACGGGCGTCATATTCTTGAGCGGCGCGCGCCACAGCTTCTTCAGCAAAAAATTGCATCTGGACGTCAAGGGTTAACGTCAAATCCTGCCCGTGCGGCTCAGCCTGCCCTGCCTCGTGCAGATAAAAACGACGGCCCATGGCATCGCGCTGCACAATCTGACGCGTTGGGATACAGCCGAGACGGGCTTCCATGGAGCGCTCTATGCCCTCAAGCCCTTTGTCATCCAGTCCCACAAATCCCAAAAGTTGACCCGCCAGATGTTTAAAAGGATAGAATCTGTCGTATTCTCTGGAAAGGCCGATCCCCGTCAGACCTGCTTTGCGCACTGCTTCGGCGGTATAATCGTCCACTTTGCGCTTAAGCCAGACAAAGTGCCGTTTTGTTTTTGACAGATCATCGTAGAGTTTCTGCGGATCCATGCCAAGAACAGGTCCCAGCGTATTAGCCGTCACAAAAAAATCTTCTATTTCCTTGGGCTTCGCGTAAACGGACCTGGCCTCAACGCTGCGGGCCAGCACAAGACCATTGCGATCATAGATCACGCCGCGCCTACCCGAGACAAGTTCAGAAAGCATGTGCTGACGGTGCGCGCGTTCAGCGAGACGTGGGCCGTTAATCATCTGCAAATACCATGCCCGGCCCCATATCGCAGCCCAAAGCATGCAAAACATGACAGCAACCACAGTGATGCGCAGCCGCCCCCAGTCAAGATTTTCACGCAATGCGCGAACCCACCCACCGACTGCCGTACACCTGCCCGGCGCAGGCTTGCTTCTGTTTCTAACGGCATTCACACGACTGTGTTTGCGCGAAGTAAACTTAAGCATGTCATCTCCTGATAGCTTCTGGCATGGGCACCGCAATTGAAGTCGGCGCAAGGCGTTCCTGCAATAACACATTCATCATTTTAACGAATTTCTATTCGCCTGACCTGGTCTGACCTTGGTTCGCGCATTCCGAATTCCTCGGCTTTACGGCGCAGCTCATAGGGCGAGAGCAGGCGTCCACGTTCGACCTCCAGTTTCGCGCGCAGGTCACGGCGTTCACGAAATTCATTTTGCAAAATATTAATAAAATATGTGGTGTCCATGCGCTCAATATTGCTCCAGACAAGGGTTAAGCCCATCACCATGCCGGTCAGGAGTTCCAGCGCCAGCGCCAGAATCCAGCCTCTGCCGCTCTGCTGATGATACGCTGCGCTCTTTTTCATGAAGGCTCGACTTCCGCTATCTTTTCCACAGCACGCAACTTGGCGCAGCCCGCTCGCGGATTGACGGCCAGTTCATCAGACCCGGCCTGCAACGGTTTTTTATATAAAATACGAACCTCAGGCTGATGCCGACAGACGCAGGCGGTACAATATCTTGGGCAGCGGCATCCCTCAGCCCAACGGCGTATTGCCTGTTTTACCAGACGGTCCTCCAATGAATGAAAAGTAATAAAAACCAGCCGGCCGCCAACAGGCAGATATGCGAGAATTTGATCCAGAAAGCGTTTAAGCTCCCCCAACTCATCATTGACGGCCATGCGCAGCGCCTGAAACGTGCGGGTGGCCGGGTGACGCCTCGCCTTGTGTCGCCAGGCCGCCGGATAAGCCCTTTCCACCAGGGCAGCCAGTTCTGCCGTGCTCTCAATAGGGGCTTTGCCGCGCGCTTCCACTATGGTTCTGGCAATGCGCCCGGCCTGCGGCTCTTCCCCCAGAGTGGCGATGCACTCTTTAAGACGCGCAAGGCTTTCACGGTTAACCCAGTGCCAGGCGGACAATTCACCCGAATGCTGATCCATGCGCATGTCCAGAGGGCCGTCGCCATAAAAACTGAAACCGCGATCATTTTCATCTATCTGGAGGGATGAGACGCCAACGTCCAGCAAGACCCCCTCCACCCTCTTCCACTGAAGCTCGTGAAGCGCCTCTGGGAAACGACTGTACCGGCAGTGAAAAATGTGCGCTCGCCGGCCAAAAGAAGACAAACGTTCGCCCGCCAGAGACAAAGCATTTTCGTCCCTGTCAAGACCGCAGACCTCAGTGTTCTCCGCCGCGCCAAGCAGTGCGGCGCAATGCCCTCCAAGCCCCAAAGTCCCGTCCAGATACCGGCCCCCGGCACGAGGCGCAAGCGCCGTCAATGTTTGCTCCAGAAGCACAGGGATATGGCGCTCTCTCTTTCCTTCCGCCGCTTCCGCTGTCAGTTGCGCCATAATTTTTGCTCTTACAGAAAAAATACCAACGCCGGCTGCAAGCGCCTGTGGGGAAACATCCTCATGTCTGAACGCATCAAAGCAGTGAGGCAATATCAACGCCGGCGGCTGCCAGTTCTTCAGAAACGTCCCCAAACGTCAGCGCATCAAAACGGTTTTGATCCCATAGCTGAAAATTGGAATGCATGCCTACAAGCATAACGTCTTTCTGCAAGCCGGCCTCACGCATCAGCGATTGCGGAATGCGCACCCGCCCTTGGGCGTCTGGGATCAAATCCTGCGCGAGCCCGATAATCTTTGTTTTAAAATGTGAAAGTTGCTGGGAAGGAAAACGTATCCGGTTCAACTGTTCGGTGATGACCTCCCAGTCCGCCGGCAGATACGCCACAAGATGATCGGAAGAGCAGGTCAGCCAGAAAGTTCCCGTATCACCGCCCTTAATGAGCGCATCACGGTATTCCGCGGGCAGCATAAGTCTGCCTTTGGGATCCAGGCTCCGGGAGAGGCTTTTTGTAAACAGTTTTTGCACAGTTTACCACTTTTATATATTATTTTACCACTTTTTTCCACTTATGCTCCAATGACAGGAGAGTGTCAAGACATACGTTCAGAACTTTGCCGAAAAGTTCAAAAACGCCCGCGTTACCGCAGGCGTCTGCCATTGCCATAATCCTGGCACCCTTGCCGCGTCTGGTTTTACCAAGCAACGGCCTCTTTTTTGCGGGAGCAAAGATCCCGTCAATGAAGGCTTCACGCAGATCAAGCAAAAAAGCCGAGAAAAGCTTTACAAACCATCCGATTTTTTCCAAACTTACAAAGACGGCCTTGATAAAGGCTGTACAATTTTTAAAAACAGCTAGGAGGAAATATGTCGGCATATCCTGAAATTTATAAATGCCTCAGTTGCGGCAATATTGTTGAGATTCTGCACGGCGGCGGCGGAGATCTCGCCTGTTGCGGCACTGCCGTGCAGCTTGTGCAGGCAGGCGCCGTTGACGCGGCAAAAGAAAAACATGTGCCGGTGATTGAAAAAATCGACGACGGCTATAAAATTTCTGTGGGCAGCCTCAGCCACCCCATGGAAGACAAACATTTTATCAGGTGGATTGAGCTTTTGGCCGACAACAGAAGTTACAGAAAACTGCTGAACCCCGGCGAAGCGCCGGAAGCTTTTTTCTGCACTGACGCCGTTGCCGTGACGGCCCGCGCTTACTGCAACCTTCACGGGCTCTGGAAAGCGGACATCTGACCACTGCTGCCGAAAAGCTTTTTTGACGAACTTTTCAAACAGGGAGAAACACCATGCAGAAATATATCTGTGGCGTCTGCGGTCATGAATATGATCCTGCGGAAAACGACAATGTGCCTTTTGAAAAACTGCCTGACGACTGGGCATGTCCTGTCTGCGGCGTGGGCAAGTCAGCATTCAGCCCGGCCTGACGCGCCGGATCTGTGCTATTTTCCGCTGCCCCGCCGGTCTCCGGCGGGGCAGCGGCGTTTGTAAAAAAACGATGAACACAGCCAGTGAGAAAATGCAGCCTGTTGAAATTAAAGATGATGGCAGGACAAAAATCGCGAAGCAACAGAAAGAGAAACATATATAGAATTGTGGAGTATCGGCCTTGAACGAGCAAACCTATCAACAACTTCTGAGCTTCATTTGGAATATCGCCAATGACTGCCTTGTGCATATCTACAACAAGGGCGATTACCGTAAAATCGTCCTGCCGATGACCGTTATCCGCCGCTTTGACGCAGTGCTTGAGCCGACGAAAAAGCAGGTGCTTGCTTTCAAGAAAACTCTCGACGCAGACGCCATCACAGACCAAGACGAAGCCCTCTGCAAAATCGCGGGTGAGGCGTTCTGCAACAGCTCGCCATTCACGCTGAAGGAGTTGCGCGCACGGACAAGCAAACAGGCCTTGAAAGCGGATTTTATCGCCTTTCTCGACGGCTTTTCCAGGAACGTGCAGGAGGTTATCGACAAATTCAAATTCCGCAACGAGATTGACACGCTGTCTGACAATGACATTCTCGGTATGCTCATTGAAAAATACGTTGACCCGCGCATAAACCTCAGCAGCCGCGATGTTCTCCACGGGGACGGCGCGGTAAAACTTCCCGCGCTTGATAATCACTCAATGGGTACGATGTTCGAGGAACTGCTGCGGCGGTTCAATGAGGAAAACAACGTCACCGAAGCTGGGGAGCATTTCACGCCGCGCGACATCGTGGAGCTTATGGCAGACCTCGCGTTTGTACCTGTCGCCGACGGCATTACCGACGCGCCGTATCTCATCTATGACGGGGCTTGCGGCTCCGGCGGCATTTTGACAGAAGCGGACAAGCGAATCAAAGAGCTTGCCGCCGAGCGAGGAAAGAACGTGCGGACGCACCTCTACGGGCAGGAGTTACAGCAGGAAATCTACGCCATCGCCCGTGCGGATATGCTTATTAAAGGCGAGGGCGTGCAGGCAGACCACATTTTCTACGGTTCAACCATTTCCAACGACGGCTTTGCGGGCAAGACCTTTGACTTTATGATTTCCAATCCCCCGTTCGGTACACCGTGGAAGAAAGACCTTGAGGCATGGGGCTATAAGGATAAAAAAGAAATTCTCGATCAGCGCTTTGTTTTCGCGTATGGCGGCGATTATGAGTTTCCCGTCCTACCGAATGTCGGCGACCCGCAGATGCTCTTTCTCGCAAATAACATCAGCAAAATGAAAAAGCCGCCGTTTTCAAGCCGTATTGTGGAAGTCCACAACGGCTCGTCGCTGTTTACAGGCAGCGCGGGACAGGGCGAGAGCAATCTGCGCCGATTCATCATTGAAAACGATTTGCTTGAAGCGATTGTCGCCCTGCCGGAGAAAATTTTCTACAACACTGGCATAGGCACGTTTATTTGGATTGTGACGAACAACAAAACGACGGAACGCAAAGGCAAAATTCAGCTTATTGATGCGACTTCGTTCAAAACGCCGCTCCGCAAGAATCGCGGCGAGAAGAATTGCGAACTCTCACCGGAAACTCGCCGCCAAATAATAGACATCTACATCGCCTTTGAGAAGGCCGACCCGCACTACAGCAAGGTTTTCGCGGGCGATGAGTTCGGTTATTGGAAAATTGCCGTTGAGCGCCCCGAACGCGATGCGAAGGGCGAAATTGTGCTTGACGCAAGGGGCAAAAACAAGGGCAAGCCCCGTGTGGACAAAGCCTTGAGCGATACGGAGCAGGTGCCGCTGACCTATGAAGGCGGCGTTGAGGCGTTTTTCAAGAACGAAATTCTGCCGTTCACGCCGGA
>JAISKZ010000031.1 GCA_031260725.1 Desulfovibrio sp.
AAGGGCACGGAGGAACTCGTCATTCATATGGCGCTTTATCTCCGCTAACAACGAAACCGCAAAGCCTTTTGTAGGGAGAAAGCGTGAGGTTAAGAGTAGTCAGCTTGAAAATAATGCCCGAAATTTTAATAATTATGTACTAGCCAAAAAAATCGTTTGGGGGTATCTGACAATATTGTTTTGCGTACACGCGGGGCAGGGCGTTTTATACAGCAACGGGAGGAAGATGCCATGAAAACAAAATTTATTTTTGTCACAGGTGGCGTGCTGTCCTCACTGGGCAAAGGCCTGGCGGCCGCCTCATTGGGCGCGCTTTTGCAGACGCGTGGTATGTCCGTCACCATACAAAAGCTTGATCCTTACATCAATGTTGATCCGGGTACAATGAACCCCTTTCAGCACGGTGAAGTTTTTGTGACGGACGACGGGGCGGAGACGGATCTCGATCTGGGCCACTATGAGCGCTATCTTGACGTGCCCATGTCGCGCAAAAACAACACCACTTCCGGCGCCATTTACAACAGCGTCATCGTCAAGGAACGGCGTGGCGATTATCTGGGCGCCACTGTGCAGGTTATTCCGCACATTACTGATGAGATCAAGAAAATAGTGCTCTCTCTCGCTGAGGGAGAAACCGCGCCGGACGTGGCGATTATTGAAATCGGCGGCACAGTGGGCGACATTGAGGGCTTGCCTTTTCTGGAGGCTATACGCCAGTTGCGTTCGGAACTCGGGCGCGACAATTGCCTCAACATCCATCTAACGCTCGTGCCCTATCTGCGCTGCGCCGGCGAACACAAGACAAAACCTACGCAGCACAGCGTCAAGGAGCTGCTTTCCATCGGCATCCAGCCGGATATCATTCTCTGCCGTTGCGAACAGATTATTCCACAGGAACTGCGTCGCAAGATTGCGCTTTTTTGCAATGTGGATCAGGATGCTGTTTTTGCCTCTATGGATGTGGACAATATTTATGAAGTGCCCCTGAAATTCTATGAAGAGGGTTTTGATCAGAAGGTCGCGATTATGCTGCGTTTGCCTGCTGGCAATGCGCACCTGGAAGCATGGGAGAGGCTTGTGCACGACTGCGCGAAGCCACAGGGGCAGGTGACTATTGCTGTTGTGGGCAAATATGTTGATCTGAAAGAAGCCTACAAAAGCCTGCACGAAGCTTTGCATCATGGCGGCGTCGCAAACAGGGCGGCTGTGAAACTGCGCTATGTTAATTCGGAAACAGTGGATGACGCCAACGCCGCCTCTCTGCTGAACGGCTGCGCCGGCGTTCTTGTGCCCGGCGGTTTTGGCTATCGCGGCGTGGAAGGCAAGATTGCGGCCATTCGTTACGCCCGTGAAAAACGTGTACCCTTTTTCGGCATCTGTCTCGGCATGCAGTGCGCGGTGATTGAGTTCGCGCGGCATGTTGCGGGCATTGAGGACGCCAATTCAGAAGAGTTTAACCCCCTTTCCGCGCACAAGGTCATTTATTTGATGACCGAATGGCTTGATTTTCGTACAAAGAATCTGGAAAAGCGCGATGCCGCGAGCAACAAGGGCGGGACCATGCGGCTCGGCGCTTACCCCTGCAAAATATTGCCGGGTACCAAAGCCAACGAAGCCTATAAAAGAACTCTTGTGGAAGAACGCCACCGGCATCGCTATGAATTCAATAACGGCTTCAAGGAAATACTGGCCCAGAAGGGCATGCTTTTCAGCGGTCTTGCGCCGGACGATTCTCTTGTGGAAATTATGGAACTGGCGGATCACCCTTGGTTTTTGGGCTGCCAGTTTCACCCTGAGTTCAAGTCGCGCCCCATGGAGGCGCATCCCCTGTTCAGGGAATTTATCCGCGCCGCGAAAGAGTGCGCCGGATGAGTTCGCCGCTGTTTTGTCCGTAGCGTGATGCGGTTTCTCGCGTCAGTCTCAAGAGGTTCACCTTGGTGTTGTTTTTTGTTTGATATTTTTATCATGCGAAAACAATTAATTACTAGTGTCAAATTATTGTGAAAGTGAATTTCTCCAGTCTCTGCTGTCTTGACAGTATGGGCTTTGAAGAGTAAAGAATTCAGTCGTGTGTTGCTTAACGCCAACTTAGCTCAGTTGGTAGAGCAGCTGATTCGTAATCAGCAGGCCGAGAGTTCAAATCTCTCAGTTGGCTCCAGAAAATCAATGGATTGTGAGAAAATCACAAGTTTTTTGGTTGTGCGCCGGCATGGCACACGAAGTAAAATCTACCCGCCACCGGACAGTCCATAGAACGCGCCCCGATCTTTCATATCTGGAACGTGAACGGATACTACTCCGCCTCAAACAATGGGTGTCGCCCTTTCATGGAGTGGCGATAAAGTACTTGCCAAACTACATGGTGTGGCGACGTATGCATAAGAAACCCGAGACCATTTCGACTTCAGCTGCATGACTGCAAGCTGCGGCAGGGCAACTCATCTCTAACTAATATAACTATATCTTTTATTAATGTCTTCCAAATTTTCAAAGTATTGGTGTACTGAGTAACTACTCTGTTTTTCGGACTTTGAATGCCAATGTTCTACAAATCGCAGAACATCATACTTTTTTAGGAACCAGCTCGCGTGGAGCATACTCTAAATGGGTATGTGTGGACACTAAAAGTAATTTCAAGTGAAAAAGGCTATTGGTATGGCGAAACAGGAACATATACGCAATTTTTGCATTATAGCGCACATTGACCACGGTAAATCTACTCTGGCCGACCGCATATTGGAGTTGACAGGACTTGTCAGCGTGCGTGAGGCGCGCGAGCAGTATCTGGATAAAATGGATATTGAGCGGGAGCGCGGCATTACCATTAAAGCTCAGTCCGTACGCATACCCTATACAGCGGCTGACGGCATTGTCTATGAGCTGAACCTTATTGACACCCCTGGACATGTTGACTTCAATTATGAAGTTTCACGATCCCTTGCTGCCTGTGAGGGTGCGCTTCTGGTAGTTGACGCAACGCAGGGCGTGGAGGCGCAGACCCTTGCCAATGTGTATCTGGCGCTGGACAACAATCACGAAATCATACCCATACTTAACAAAATTGACTTACAGAGCGCGGATGTGAAGCGAGTGAAGGCAGAAATTGAAGTAAGCATCGGTCTTGACTGCGCCGAAGCGTTGGCGGTTTCAGCGAAGACCGGCCTTGGCGTGCACGAAGTGCTTGAGGCTGTTGTGCGCCGTCTGCCGGCGCCCGCAGGAGATACTTCCGCCCCGTTGAAGGCGCTTGTTTTTGATTCCTGGTACGACAGCTATCAAGGCGTTGTAATATTGTTCAGGGTTGTTGACGGGGTTGTGCGCGTGAATGACCGCATCCGTCTGATGAGCACGGGAAAGGAATATGAAGTGCTGCGCCTGGGAGTGTATTCCCCTGAATCTGTTGATGTGAGCTCGCTGGGCGCCGGAGAAGTCGGTTTTTTGAGCGGCTCTATCAAAGCGTTGAACGACGCGCGCGTGGGCGACACCTTTACCTTGGCAGATAAGCCGGCCACAGAACCAGTGCCCGGCTTCAAGGAGGTGAAACCCATGGTCTTCTGCGGTTTGTACCCCACAGAATCGGATGAGTACGAAAATCTGAAGGCAGCGCTGGAAAAATTGCAGATCAATGACGCCGCCTTCAGTTTTGAGCCGGAAACATCGCAGGCCATCGGCTTTGGTTTCCGTTGCGGATTTTTGGGGCTGCTGCACATGGAGATTGTTCAGGAACGTCTTGAGCGGGAATTTGAAATGACCCTTATTGCCACGTCGCCGTCAGTTGTATACAGGGTGGAGACAACTGACGGCAAAAATCTGTCTATCGACAATCCGTCCCGCCTGCCGGACGCTGTCAAAATACAGGCCCTTTATGAGCCGTATGTGCGTATGGATATCCATGTGCCCAATGAATACGTCGGCAATATCATGAAATTGTGCGAAAAGAAGCGTGGGACGCAGAAAAATCTGCGCTACCTTTCTGTCAACCGTGTTGTAGCAACGTATGAGCTGCCGTTTGCCGAAATTGTCTATGACTTTTTCGACAGACTCAAGTCAGTGACGCGCGGCTATGCCTCTATGGATTATGAGCCGCTGGATTACCGCACGTCTAATCTTGTGCGGCTGGACATCCTGCTCAACAGCGATCCGGTGGACGCGTTGGCTACCATTGTTCATCGCGACAGGGCATACGCCTATGGTCGCTCTCTGGCCCTCAAGCTTAAACGCACAATACCGCGTCAGCTCTTTGAGGTAGCCATTCAGGCAGCCATCGGCCAGAAGGTTATTGCACGTGAGACGGTTTCAGCCTTCCGCAAAAATGTCACGGCCAAATGTTACGGCGGGGACATCACGCGTAAGCGTAAGTTATTAGAAAAACAGAAGGAAGGGAAAAAGCGCATGAAGCGTATGGGCAATCTGGAACTGCCGCAAGAGGCCTTTTTGGCCGCTCTGAAAGTTGATGATTAGATGAGTATATCTACAGCGTTCAAACCATCCACAATTAAACTTGTATATTACCCAGGAATTTGTTATGCTTTTCTCCAATGGAAACAGGCAGATAAGCATACAATCCTGAGAAGAGTCAGATACATTTTGGGCAATTGTTGAGCCCTTGAACCAGAAGCCTGAACGGAAAAAAGAAAGGCAGTATAAACGCGTGGTTGGTGGAGGAAGAAAGCCTCTGCCCCCGCGTAACGTGTTCTCTGCGTCTGTTGCGGTGACAGGCCGGACACCCGGCAACATCTGCTGCCGCTGCTTCCTTTCGGACCTGACGGGGTTGGCAGTGTCGCCGCCGTCCAGCCTACAACAAGCATTACCCGCCAAGCGGCCGGCTGTCAATGCGCGCCGTAGGTCTTGGTATAGACCGCCTCTCCCGAGTCAAGGCTTCTTTGAACTACTGTCTGACCATAAGTAATGAGTGTGTCGACAAGCAGTCGCATATCAACGGGATAGAAAGTTTTGGGCCTTTGCCAAAACCTGTTGATACGCTTCAGGGGCATGTAAAGACATATTTTTATTTCCACTTGAAGGAATGTGAGTTTCGTTTTAAGCATAGGAAAGAGGTATTATACAAAATGTTACTAAAGTGCTCAGGGAAGATTCTCTCAGCCAAGCATAACCAAAAATATTTATCAAAAAAAATGTAGACATGGAACAATTCCTCCAACAATGCGTCAACGCCCTGCAGTGGGGCAGTTTTTATGCCCTGATTGCTTTGGGTTATACTTTAGTTTACGGGGTGTTACGGTTAATCAATTTTGCGCACGGCGATATTTTTATGGTGGGTGCGTATATCTCGTTTTTTTTGTCCACGACTTTGTTGGCGCCGGACGGATGGTTTGATTTTTCGCGTGAGCTGACCCTAACTTTGACTATTCCGCTGGTCGTGCTTCTGACTTCCTTTGTAGGGGTGGCTTTGGAGCGTATTGCCTATAGACCGTTGCGGCGCAAGGGCGCGCACCGTTTGTATGTTGTCATAACGGCTCTGATGTGCGGTCTGGTGCTGGAAAACGGCAATCTGGCCCTGTTGGGGGCCAGCCGTCGAACTTTGCCGCAGCTTATGGACAAAGAAGTGTATATGATTGGGAGCATTGCGGTGACCAACCTCAAGCTCTGGGTCATTCTCACGGCTTTTCTGGTGTTTTTCATTCTGCATTTTGTGGTGACCAGAACGCGTATCGGCATGGCCATGCGGGCTGTGTCCTGGGACAGGTTCGCCTTGCCGCTCATGGGCATCCCGTTGGACAGTGTGATTGTATTTACTTTTGTGCTGGGTTCGGGCATTGCCGGGTTGGGCGGTATGCTCTTTGCCATGTCTTATCCTGTACTGGAGCCGTACATGGGGGCCATGACAGGTTGGAAGGCCTTTATCGCGGCGGTTGTTGGCGGCATCGGCGATATTCGCGGGGCTTTTGTGGGCGGTTTTTTGCTGGCTTTTGTGGAGATAATGGTCGCGGCCTTTTTGCCGTCCACTTTTCGGGACTTGTTCGCTTTTTCCATACTCTTACTTATATTGTGGATAAAGCCCACGGGATTTTTCGGTATGCCCCAGACGACGAAGATATAGGAAAATTTTTTCATGCAACGCCGAACTCTCAATATAATTTTTTTTCTGGCCGCTGTGGCTTTGGTCGTAGCTGCTCAGGCCGGTCTTCTGGATAACTACACCCTGACCATTTTGATGTTCATGGGCATTAACTGTATGTTCGCGGCCAGTTTAAATCTGGTAAACGGCTACATGGGCGAGTTTTCCTGCGGTCATGCCGGGTTCATGTGTGTGGGGGCTTATGTCGGTTCTTTGATGTCCGTGGGCTTGTTCACCAGCAGCAAACTTTTCGGCGCCCCGCTGCTGCCGCCGGAACTCGCGCCTTTTCTTTTCCCGCTGGTTCTGCTGGCGGCGACGCTGGTATCCGCCCTGTTCGGGCTGATCGTGGCTCTGCCTTCTTTTCACACCCGCGATGACTATCTGGCCATTATCACCATCGCGGCCAACTACATTATTATCTCCATTGTGGAGAATATTGACGCCATTGGCGGTCCGCGCGGTTTTTCGGGCATGAAAAAGACCATCAACGCAATGCACGGGGTGATAGACATTCCTTGGATGCTTATCTGGGTAATTATCAGCACAGTGGTTTGCATTACCGTGTTGTACAGGCTGGTAACCAGCACTTACGGTAAGGGCATTTCAGCGGTGTGCCAGAATGAGGTGGCGGCGGAGATCATGGGCGTGAACACCAACCGGGTGAAAATCATGGCCTTCATGGTGTCTTCCGGTATGGCCGGGCTTTCAGGAGCTTTGTACGCGCATGTTTACGGCTATGTGAACGCCCAGGCTTTCAATATTTTGAAATCTACCGAAGGGCTGGTTATGGTATATCTGGGCGGCATGGGGTCGCTTTCCGGCGTGCTGCTGGCGGCCATTGTGTTCACTTTGCTCATTGAAATGCTTCGGTTTTTCATCCCCATGCTCAACGACGCCCTGCACGCGTTGAGTCTGCTCCCGGCGGATCTCGAAGTGAGCCAGATTTGGAAATGGGTAATCATACCCCTTGTTTTGATTTTACTTATGCAGTTCAGGCCTGAGGGCTTTTTCGGCAACCGGGAATTGACGCATATTTTCCCGCGCCTGAGACGCTGGATTTATTTTAGATAGCCGTCAAAGGAGTATTCTTTTGGCACTGCTTGAAATACAAGGTTTGACCCAACGTTTTGGGGGGTTGCAGGCGCTCACGGACTTCAGTATTGACATTGGGGATCACGATTTGGTGGGCCTTATTGGTCCCAACGGCGCAGGCAAAACAACGGTGTTCAACTTGGTTTCCGGGTTTTACACTCCCAGCGCGGGCAGCATAAAATTCGCGGGCACACCCACGCGCGGGTTGAAGCCGCATCAGGTCACGGCCCTGAGCTTGGCGCGCACCTTTCAGAATATCCGGCTCTGGCCGGACATGACCGTGCTGGATAACATCCGCTTAGCCCGTTATCACCGCTTGGGCTATACTTTTCTGGACGCGATTCTGCGCACCAGACTATACAGAGCAGCGGAGCGGATGGCGGAAAGACGGGCTATGGATATTTTGGAGCGCATGGATATGCTGGACTATGCGCAGGATCTGCCCAAAAATCTGCCTTATGGGTTGCAGCGCCGGGTGGAGGTGGCCAGGGCTCTGGCTACCCGTCCCAAGCTGCTTTTGCTGGATGAACCGGCCGCCGGGCTGAATTCGGCGGACGTAGACGACCTTATCCGTTATATCCGCTGGGTTTACGACGAATTCAACATCAGTATCTGGATGATTGAGCATCAGATGAAAGTGGTGATGTCGCTGTGCCAGCGTCTGATGGTGATTAATTTCGGGCAGACAATAGCCAAGGGATCTCCGCTGGAGATTCAGAGCAATCCGGATGTAATAAGCGCCTACCTGGGAGACGATGTAATCTGATGTTGTGCGTGACTGCTCTTAAGGCGGCCTACGGTAAAATTGAGGCTTTGCACGGCATATCCTTTCATGTGGAGCGTGGGGAAATTGTGACGCTCATCGGGGCCAATGGAGCGGGTAAATCCACCACACTGAAAGCGCTCATGCGTCTTACCCCTCCAGAGTCGCCCACAGTAACCGGCGGGGACATTGCCTTTGAAGGCAAGTCCATTCTGGGGATGGAAGGGCATAATGTTGTGGACAAGCTGAAAATGACTCTGGTGCCAGAGGGACGGCATATTTTCGGCAATCTGACGGTTATGGAAAATCTGACTCTGGCTGCCTGGACGCGGAGGCGCGAGTCTCCCAGAAAGGATATAGAGCATATTTTTGAGTTGTTTCCGCGTCTGGCCGAACGGGCCAGACAGCGCAGCAATACGCTTTCTGGAGGCGAACAGCAGATGCTGGCCGTGGGCCGGGCGTTGATGACCAAATGTTCGGTGCTGCTTCTGGACGAACCGTCCATGGGGCTGGCCCCGCTGATTATGTACGATATGTTCCGCACACTCAAGCAGCTTAATTCTGAAGGGCTGACCATTGTCGTGGTCGAGCAGAACGCTAAGTTGGCTTTGCAGGTGGCGGACAGGGGTTACGTTCTGGACACAGGCGAAATCGTGGCCGGAGGATATAGCGCTGAACTGCTTCAGCATCTGGAAATCAAAGCCGCCTATCTGGGTGGATAGGGGCGGATTATTTTTTCCTACTAAACCTAAATATGTCGATAACCGTGGTTGTTTTATTATAAATATCACAGCCTGCTCCTTTGCGCAAGCTCAATGAACACGGCTCAGGACTCTTGTTACACTAAGTACAACAGCAGAGTGTACTCAGGTGAAGCGTACAATGCTTGAGGAGAAGGTATGCGTTTTCAGGATATGTGCGTTCTGTCGTTCTGTCGGCTGGGCGTTGCCGGGCTGGCGCCGAAAGCTCCGGGCACATGGGGCAGTGCTGTAGCCTGCCTGCTTGCGCCTTTTGTATTTTTGCCTTTCTCTTTCACGGGCCGCGTCCTTGCGCTGGTACTGATTTTTATTGCAGGCGGTCTTGCGGCAATGCGCGCGGAACAGCTGCTGGGCCGCAAAGATCCCGGTGAGGTGGTGATTGATGAACTTCTGGGCGTCTGGATTGTCCTCTCCCCTTTTGAAACGCCGGGGCCGGGAATTTTTATAGCGTCCTTTGCGTTTTTTCGACTGTTTGACATCTGGAAGCCCTGGCCGGTGCGTGCTTCGGAAAACTGGCTGCCGGACGGCTTCGGCGTCATGCTGGACGACGCGTTTGCCGGGCTGTGGGCATTGCTCTGCGTGCTGGCGCTGCACTTTTTACATATTGTATAGGGCCCCGACGAGAAGCGCCCATGCGCCGGGCGGCAAGCTGGAGGCGTGTGCTTTGCCTTATTTCATCCGGTAGGTAATGCGGCCGCGCGTGAGATCATAGGGCGAAAGCTCCACCTTGACGTGGTCACCTGGTAAAATGCGTATATAAAATTTGCGCATCTTGCCGGAAATATGAGTCAGCACTTCGTGGCCGTTTTCAAGCTCCACGCGGAACATGGCGTTCGGCAGCGCTTCTTGGACAACTCCGTCAACTTCAATAGCCCCTTCTTTAGCCATGCAGCCTCCGCAAACGATATAAATAACCGGCGTTAACCTTTGCAAAAATATGACATGCTGTCAACAGAAGCGCGTGTCACTTTGCGCGGGGTTCACCTTTGTGATGTTTTTTGATATTTTTATCAAGTAAAAATAATTGATTATTAGTGTCTAATTGCTAAAATGTCAACTATATGATACTTGTGTCTGAGCAGGATGGGCACGATGAGTAAAGTTTCCAGGTCGATTCCTTAAAAAGAGATGCTTCATATCCGTAAATACTTCTTCCATAGCCTTGATTAAATTCTATGTGTGCCAAAAGAGCGCAAGTAAATCTTGTGAAATCAAAGTGTTAATATCTTTAGAACCTAGAAAACGGGGTGGTTTGAGCGCGCTACT
>JAISKZ010000058.1 GCA_031260725.1 Desulfovibrio sp.
TTATCGTTTGTCTGTCTTACATAGATAGGATCATACAACGATACTGTTCCCGCCGCTTTAATATCCAAAATTGCGTTAGTTTTGCTAAGAGGATTGTAATCCTTACGCACTGATTGGAATGTAATAGAGTTATACCGTTCTCCAGATTCATCTTTAACCTTATTGTTCTGGAAAATAGTCTCGTGACCAGGACTTGCAATGATCGTCAATCTACTAGTATTTGCATCAGCGTTTCCGGCGGCACTTCTATCAATAAAGATAGCAGTATCCATAGTTACCGCGCCACCGTATACTATACCGTTAGTGCTTGTTATATTGTTATTTGTAAATTGACTATCGGAAATCGTCAAGTCATTTGCGGAATATACTATACCACCCCGTATAATAGCGCTACCAGTTTGGTATAGATGACCAAATTCGTCATAGTAATAAGACGTAGTAGCATTGGCTGTAATTGTATTGCCAGTAAACTGACTATTGCTGATATTACCAAATGACCCTAGACCAACATTAATATTACTAAACAGATCACCGGAAGAAGCACCTAATATACCACCACCAGCAATCTTTGATGCAGTAATAACGTTGTTAGTAAACGAGCAATTTATAATATCACCTATAGTGTGACTATAAGAAGCCCCAACTATACCACCACCGTTAAGACTCCCACTAACAGTTATTGTGTTATTATTAAACGTTTTGCCATTAATATCTCCCAAATTTTCATTGGAAGCATCAATCGTTCCACCACCGTAAAGATCTCCATTTATATTTATTACTTGATTGCTGTATGGACTAGCGGTACTTCCATTTGTTGCATTAACAGTTGTTCTACCACCAAACCCGATAAACAAGCACAGGATAAACAAATATCCTATATACTTCTTTATACGAAATCTACTCATGCAGTATCTTCCTTTTTTTCTAAGATTAAAGAACGACATAGTCGAAACCGATGCGCCCCCATCCATAAAATAAAAATGCTCCCTAGAGCGGTTATTGTCAAGGTGTTATTTTGGACGGGTGCGGAATCTGTGTTGCGCAAACAGGCGCGGTCTGAAACAATTTAAAGATATTGCTACCTTGGCAGATTCAAACTGACCCACTACCCATGATTCGAGAGATTCACTTTTTCAAATGCCTGTAATCCATCGTTTTTGTTTAATAAAACATCAAAACCCATCATGAAGGTGAAATTCTCCCTGTTTGGTTTGTACCATATCTCCTCCGAAAAAAACGTCACAATGGTGAGCTGTTGCAGCAAAAAGTACAGCTACAATGATGTCAGCCAGAGTTCTGTTGCGTCAATAAGACTTTTTGGAGTAGATGCGCCAGCCGTTAGGCCTGCGCGCTTTTTTTGTAAAAAATTTTTTGCGTCAAGCTCGTCAGCGCTTTCTACAAGGAAAGTTTCAATGCCGCTCAGTGCCGCCACGTCGGCAAGACGGCGTGTGTTGCCGCTTTGTCTGCCGCCCACAACCACCATAACATCCACGTTTGCGGCTATGGCGCGCGCTTCTTCCTGACGGCTGCGGGTTGCGTCACAGATGGTGGAGAGCACCACAAGATCAGAAAAACGCGCGCGTAATATCCGTTCAATTTGTATAAAAGTTTTGCAATCCTGTGTGGTTTGTGAAGCGAGCACACAGGGGAGAGGAGTTCCAGAGCAAAGGGGCTCAAGTTCTTCCTGGTTGCTGAAAACATGCGCCGTGGCATGGGTATAAGAAATAAGGCCACGCACCTCCGGGTGTTCCGCCTCGCCGAACAGCAACAGGCTCGCGCCATGCCGTGTGGCTCGCGCAATGGACAGTT
The DNA here is from genome assembly GCA_031260725.1 of Desulfovibrio sp. Taxonomy (GTDB): domain Bacteria; phylum Desulfobacterota; class Desulfovibrionia; order Desulfovibrionales; family Desulfovibrionaceae; genus Desulfovibrio. Next base: position 1,810 of record JAISKZ010000058.1, read on the forward strand.
GCGCTTTTTTTACTCTGGGGCAGGTGGCGTCCACCACAATCGCGCCGCGCGCGCGCGCGGCGGCTTCGTCCTGCCGGGGGACGCCATGAGCCCGAATGATTACTCTGTCGCCGGACCGCAGTTGTGAGGCATCCCTAACGCAGACAACACCCTGTGCTTCATATGCCGCGAGCACTTGAGGGTTGTGTATAATAGGTCCGAGAGTGCATATCCTGCTTTTTTCGTGCAGGGATCTGTCCAGTGTTTGCAGGGCAAGGGAAACGCCCATGCAGAAACCAGCTGTTTTAGCCCGTATGACGTTCATGTGTATTTTCCTGTCGTTCAACAGCGGGCCAAAAGAAATTCAACGCCTTGTCAAGCTCACGCCAGTCGCTGCAGCGGCAAAGCCTGTCGCGCAACGTGCGCGCACCGGGCAGAGCGCGAACATACCGGGGAATCACTGTTCGCATTTTCAGCAGAGCTGCCTTGCCGGGACTGAGTCGACGCGCAAGGGTTGTATGGCGCACAATCAGGGCGCGCAAGCGTCCGATGTCCGGATTGCAGGGGGGGCATCCCCGGCAAAGCGCGAGGTGATCTGCAAAAACAGCGGGGTTGCGCATGGCCCCGCGCGCATACATAACACCGGCAACGCCGGTGTGTTCAAGGCAACGCATGCCGTCTTCAGCGGAAAACAGGTCGCCGCTTGCCAGCAGCGGCAGGGAGAGGCGTTGTGCAAGTCTCGCCAGAGCGGTATGGTTCGCCGTGCCGCCAAAGCCCTGTTTCGCCGTTCGCGGATGCAGAGTGACCCATCCGGCACCCATGTCTTCAAGGTGCAGAATAAAATCAACAAGTCCGCTCAAGGGCGGCTGGTCGTTGCCGAGGCCAAGCCGCAGCTTGAAACCGACCTTGCTTTTCCCCGCGGCGGTCAGCATGGCTTTTGCAGCACGGAGGGCATTGTCCAGATTGCCAAGCATAGCAGCCCCGGCACCCTGACGCAGCACTTTGGGCACAGAACATCCCATATTCAGATCAAACCAGATGTAGCCGGATTCGCGCAACAGAGTGACTGCCCTAAGTAAAAAATCAGCTTCCGCGCCGAAAAGCTGCACCACCAGAGGCCGGTCTTCCGGCAGTGTGGCCAGCAGCTCACGCGTACCGGGGCTTCCGTAGACAAGCCCCTTAGCGCTGACCATCTCCGTCGCGCACACTGCCGCGCCGTATTCCCGACAAAGCAAACGAAAGGGCAGGTCGCTGAAGCCGGCCAGCGGCGCCAGCCAGGGCTTGTCGCGTCCTGTCGGCAGGCTTGCGTCGGGGGCAGGGGACATTTTATTGTCCCACTTTGAGAGGGTTAAAACCCCATCTCTTTTTCTTGAGCTGTGGCGTCAAACAAAGTGTGAGTATTATGTGGTGATCCACGGTGTGAACTGGGCTTTTTTGTGCCGTTTGTCAGGGCGTTTGTGTGAGGCGCGTGCCCGGATAACCCCGTCGGAATCCGCGTCCAGAGTCAGGTGAAAGGGCCACAAGCGGCAAAATGCAGCGCGGGGGCGGCTACCCACCAGAATAGGCAAGCCAGCTTCGTACCAAGGGGAAATGCCCGGCTGTAAGCTCGGCCGCTGACGGCGGCATTACAAAATATACTGGCGCAAATCCTGATCCTTTATCACGTCCTCCAGGTGTCCGGTGACAAAGTCGCGGTTGACCAGTACCTTCGCGCCGGGCATGTCCGGAGCGTCAAAGGAGATGTCGGCCAGAATTTTTTCCATGATGGTATACAGGCGACGCGCGCCGATATTTTCCGAGCGGGAATTGGTCTCTTCAGCAAAGGCCGCGATTTCTTCCAAACCGTCATCGGTAAAGCTCAGGGCGATATCCTCTGTAGCGAGCAGTGCCGCATACTGTTTGGTCAGGGCGTTGTCAGGTTCGGTGAGGATGCGCAGAAATTCATCCTTGCCCAATGCCTGCAGTTCCACACGCAGGGGAAAACGGCCCTGCAACTCTGGAATCATGTCCGAGGGCTTGCTGAAGTGAAAAGCCCCGGCCGCGATAAAAAGGATATGGTCTGTGCGCACCATGCCGTATTTTGTGTTGACGGAGCTGCCTTCCACAATGGGCAGCAGGTCGCGCTGCACGCCTTCGCGTGAAATGTCGGAGGTACGGTTTTGCGAGGAAGAGGCAATCTTGTCGATTTCGTCAATAAAAATGATGCCGCTCTGTTCCACGCGTTCCCTGGCCATGTCGGCAATAGCTTCCTGATCCATCAGCTTGCCGGATTCTTCCTGCACAAGCACGTTGAAAGCGTCGCGAATTTTCATCTTCCGGTTTCGCTGCCGCGGCGGAAAGGCCTTGCCGAACATGCTCTTTATCTGCCCGCCCATCTGCTCCATGCCGGGAATGGCGAAAATGTCGATACCCGGGCCGCTCTGTTCGGTCACTTCTATTTCCACCTCGCGCTCGTCCAGAAAGCCGAGGCGGAATTGCCGGAGCAGTTTTTCGCGGGTCGCGCCGCGTTCTTCTTGGGCAAAGGAATTCGGCAGGAGCAGATCCATAAGGCGGGACTCCGCCGCCGCCTCGGCCGCTTTGCGCACACGCCCGTTTTCCTCTTCCCGCACAAGGTTGACGCCTATCTCCATAAGGTCGCGCACCATGGATTCAACATCGCGGCCCACATAGCCCACCTCAGTAAATTTCGTGGCTTCCACCTTGAGAAAGGGCGCGCCGGAAAGGCGCGCAAGCCGCCGCGCAATTTCTGTTTTGCCGACGCCCGTCGGTCCCATCATGATGATATTTTTTGGGGCTACTTCGTCGCGCAACCCAGGGGCCAGACGGCTGCGCCTCCAGCGGTTGCGCACCGCTACGGCCACCATGCGTTTTGCCTGTTCCTGCTTTATGACAAATTTATCAAGCTCCGCCACAATTTCACGGGGAGTCAGTGCGCTCATGCCGTATCCCTGCCTGTTGCATATGTGATATATTTACATATATGTTTTCAGCCGCGTCTGGCAAGCGCGGCCGCACTGCTGCGGGCGGCGTGTGCCCGGCGTCGGGAGCGTATATGCAGATTGCGCTGGTTGGTGATTGCCCGTTGTGGCTTTCCCCTAGCCTGTTTTTTTGCGGCGTGGCGATGCAGCTTGTGTTTTGTCGATTTCGCTGGAAAGCGTTTTTGTACGCAGGGGCATGTCTTGTGCTGGCCTCGGCAGCGCTGGATTATGATCTCACGCTGGCTGTGGGGCAGGCGCTGGCTGTCGCAGGTTTGTTGGCGTGGCGCGGCAAGCCCTGAGAACGTAAAAATCCGGCTTTACCAAATTTTTGCGTTCTCAGGCCTCGCGGCGTTTACTTGAAGGCTTTTTCAAAGTTGGGCACAACCTGCTTCTTGCGGCTCATAACGCCAGGCAACCACACGGTTTTGCCGTCCGGCTTGACGCCGAAGGCTTTTTCCACAACAGAGGGGTCGTCGGAGACGATCAACATTTCCGAACCTTCTTTCATGATGTCCGTCAGCAGCAAAAAGACGCTGTGGCGGCCTTCGCTCTTGACCTTTTCAATTTCAGCCTGCAGACCGGCCTTCACAGCGGCGAGAATGGAAAGATCCACAACTTCAAGCTGGCCGATGCCCACTTTTTTGCCGTTCATGTCAAAATCTTTATAATCACGGTGAACCAGATCATGCATGGATGCGCCTTCAACCGCGCTCTTTACCTTGAACATTTCCATGCCGAGCGCCTTGACGTCACTGATGCCGGCGATTTTCGCCAGCGATTCCACCGCTTTTTTGTCCGCGTCCGTACACGTAGGCGATTTGAAAATAACCGTGTCGGAAAGAATGGCGCAGAGCATGGCGCCGGCTATATTTTTCGGAATTTCCACGCCGTAAAAAGCATACATGCTTTTGAGCACGGTGTTGGTGCAGCCTACGGGCCATATCCAGGCTTCCAGCGGCGAAGAGGTCGTCACGTCGCCGAGCTTGTGGTGATCAACAATGCCGAGCACAGTAGCGAAGTCCATGCCGGCCGGAGCCTGCGGCAGGTCAGAGTAGTCAACCAGCCATATCTCTTTGCCGGCGACGTCCTTGACGACTTGCGGCGCGGTAAGGCCGAATTTTTTGAGCACAAATTCTGTTTCCGGCGTGGGAGCCCCCTGGGCCGCCGGGGTAACGGAAAAGCCGCGTTTGCCATAGAGATCCGCCGCTGCCAGCGCCGCAACAATGCTGTCTGTGTCGGGGTTCATATGACCAAGAACTAATGCGGACATGTTTGTCTCCCTCCGTTCTGTTTCAGAGAATTGCTGTCAGGAATGCGCCGCGTTGTTCTTTTTAGCACCAAGTTTTCTGGATGCCAAGAGGCTTTTCGAAATTTATCCCCTGCGTTTCCCATTGATTCTGCTTTTCACCCCTTGCTTGTAAAAATGCGCTCTTGCGCGTATGTGAAAGGAATCACTATTCGAGCGAGGAAAACAATGAGTAACGAGCCCGACAAAATTATCTACTCCATGATACGCGTCACCAAGCGGCATGGCCAAAAAGAAGTGCTGAAAGACATATCGCTTTCTTATTTTTACGGAGCGAAAATCGGCGTACTCGGCCTGAACGGCGCGGGTAAATCAAGCCTGTTAAAAATTTTGGCCGGCGAGGACAGAGCCTTTGACGGCAAAACCGTTCCTGCGCCCGGCTACAGCATCGGTTATCTGGAGCAGGAGCCACTGGATGGCGAGACGCGCACAGTGCGTGAAGTGGCGGAGGAAGGCGTCAACGAACTCTCGGCCATTGCAAAAGAGTTTGAGGCCATCAACGCCTGCTTTGCCAAGCCCATGGAACCAGAAGAGGTGGACGCCCTTATCGCCAGACAGGCTGAAGTGCAGGAGCGCATGGACGCAAAGGGCGTCTGGGATTTGGATTCCCGGCTGGAAATGGCTATGGACGCCCTGCGCTGCCCGCCCGGAGACATGCCTGTTTCTCAAATTTCCGGCGGCGAGCGACGCCGTGTGGCCCTGTGCCGTCTGTTATTGCAAAATCCAGATATTATGCTGCTGGACGAGCCCACAAACCATCTGGACGCCGAGTCCGTGGCCTGGCTTGAGCGCTATCTTTCCACCTTTCCTGGCACTGTCATCGCGGTGACGCACGACAGGTATTTTCTGGACAATGTAGCCGGCTGGATACTGGAGTTGGATCGTGGCAAGGGCATTCCCTGGAAGGGCAATTATTCCTCCTGGCTTGAACAGAAGCAGAAACGGCTTTCCAGAGAGGAAAAGACCGAGGCCGAACGCCGGAAAACCCTGGCCCGCGAACTGGAATGGATACGCTTGTCGCCCAAAGGGCGCCACGCGAAGGGCAAAGCCAGAATCAACGCCTATGAGGCCATGCTTTCACACGAAAGCGAAAAACGCGCGCCTGATCTGCAAATTTACATTCCCCCCGGGCCGCGTCTCGGCAAAAGAGTGATAGAGCTTGAGAATGTGAGCAAGAGCCTGGGCGACAAATTGTTGATGAACAAGGTCAGCGCCCTGATTCCGCCTGGGGCTATTGTTGGCGTTACCGGGCCGAACGGCGCCGGCAAGACGACGCTTTTCAGGATGCTTGTCGGAAAAGAAAAACCGGATTCCGGCACGCTGCATATAGGAGAGACCGTGTCTTTTGCCTATGTGGATCAGGCGCGCGCGTCTCTTGCGCCGGGCAAAACCGTGTACGAACTCATCAGCGGCGGACAGGACACGCTCAGGCTTGGCGGACGTGACGTGAACGCGCGGGCCTATTGCACGCGTTTTAATTTTCACGGCGCGGACCAGCAGAAAAAAACGGACATTCTCTCCGGCGGTGAGCGCAACCGCCTCCATCTGGCCCTCATGCTCAAATCAGGCGCGAATGTGCTGCTGCTGGACGAACCCACCAATGACATTGACGTCAATACCATGCGCGCCTTGGAAGACGCTCTGGACAACTTTGCCGGGTGTGCGCTGGTGATCAGCCACGACCGCTGGTTTCTGGACCGCGTGGCAACACATGTCATGGCCTTTGAAGGAGATTCCGGCGTGGTGTATTTTGAAGGCAATTATTCGGAATATGAGGAAGATCGCAAAAAACGCATGGGCAAGAACGCGGACACGCCACACAGGATTAAATTTCGCAAACTGACGCGATAGGGGTAGAGAATACGCCGCAATGACGCGCAGCGGCGCGAGCCTCATGTACCGTTTTTACGGCTCGGGGGGCTTGTCGCGCGCCTTCTCGCGCAGCAGGCTGCCGGCGACAACAATACCGTTGACGCCGGCTTCCGCGACAGCGTGCGCGAGCTCGTCGAGATTTTTGTCGCGGGAGGTAAAAACTTTTAACAGCATGGGCAGGTTCACTCCTGTCACCACTTCCACCTGATGGCTCGCGAGCAGAGCAAGCGCCAGATTGGTAGGCGTGCCGCCAAACATGTCTGTAAGAATGATTACGCCGTTGCCCTTGTTGAGACGCTTTGCCGCGTCGTCCAGCCGGCGGACGATTTCGGAGACCCTGTCCTCCTCGTCCACACTGATGGAGCTGCAGTCACTGAGTGGCCCTAAAATGGATTCCGCCGTGCGCAGCATGGCTGAGCCGTAGTCGGCAGTGGACACAATAATGATTCCGATCTGCCTTGCTTCGTTTTCTTCAGCCATGCTGCGCGCTCCTGATAGAAATTGTCAGCCGAGTTCAAGGTGACGATGCTCCAGTGAAACAGGGTAGTCCGACTGACGAAGAACCTGTAAAATGTCTTCGGCCACAGCAACAGAACGGTGACGTCCGCCTGTGCATCCCACGGCCACGGCCACCCTGTAGCGGCCCTCGGCTTCCATCAGCGGGAGCATACAGCAAAGCAGGTCAATCAGCTTGCTGCGAAATTCAGCAGTTTTGGGCGAGGCAAAAATATAGTCGGCCACGGCCTGATCCTTGCCGCTCAAAGGGCGCAGCTCTTCCACAAAATACGGGTTGGGAAGAAAACGCAAATCAAACACCGTATCCGCTTCGCGCGGCACACCGTACTTGAAGCCGAAGGAGATGAGATTGACGCGTATAGAGCGCAATTTGCTGTGTCTGCCGCTCCATCGTTTCTGTATTGCTCTGCGCAGGTCGTGTATGGAATAACGCGACGTGTCTATGACTATATCTGCCATTTCACGCAAAGGCACAAGACTTTCGCGTTCCGCCGTGAGCGCTGCTTCCAGGCCCATGCCCTCGCGTTCCAGCGGATGGGGTCTGCGTGTCGTGGCGTATCGGCGGAACAGTTCTTGCGGCTTGGCTTCCAGAAAAATCAACAAGGGCCGAATGCCTTTTCTGCTCATGGCGTTTATGGTCTCATTGATTTCATCCGGAAAGTTGGCCTGCCGCATGTCCATACCGAGGGCAATTCCCTTGAAATGCGACATGGGGTGGAGTTCTATCATGTTTGCCATTTCAAGGGTAAGGCTTGCCGGCAGGCCGTCCACGGCAAAATAGTTCAAATCTTCAAAAACCTGCAAGGCTGTACTTTTGCCGGCTCCGGACAGGCCGGTGACAATGCACACCTTTGCGGCGCAGTCTTCCGCTTGGTAGTGCCGGGAAGATTTGACCAGTGTTTTCATATCGCCGCTTATAGTACAGGGTCAATCAGCGCGTAGCCGCCGGCCCGTCTTCGGTAGCGCGTACATAGCGGAATTTATCCACGGTCAGCACGACGCTTACCTCAAAACCGGCAGGTTTGCCGAAAAAACGTCCGAGTTTTTCAATGCGGCGGGGGCATATTTTTTGAGATGGTCGGAAGCCTCAAAATTCTTGAAGGCAAAAGAGATATTCATCCTGTGCTCCTTTAAGTAATGCGTGGCTTCAAAAATATTTCCTGCGTCTTGAAGAAGAAGGAATATCAAGGGATGTGCGATACTTGGCGACAGTGCGCCGAGCGATGTTGACCTTGAGGGATTTCTTGAGCATTTCGCCGATGCGTTCGTCGCTCAGGGGGGCATTTGCGTCTTCTTCGTCAATAATTTTTTTTATCTGTGCTTTCACACTTTCCGATCCCACCTGGCTACCGTCGTCCAGTTCAAGACCGCTGTTGAAAAAGAATTTTAATTGAAAAATTCCGTGCGGCGTCTCAACGTATTTGTTGGTTGTAATACGGCTGATTGTGGATTCATGCATATCTATATCATCGGCAATATCTTTAAGAATCAAAGGAGAGAGTTTTGTAACGCCGTATTCAAAAAAATTCTGCTGATGACGAACAATGCTCTCCATAACCTTATACAGCGTGCGTTGACGTTGATGAAGACTTTTAATCATCCATGCCGCTGAACGCATTTTTTCACTGCAATATTCTTTTTCCTGTTCTGATGTGAATTTCATTTTTGCATGATACAGAGAAGATAGATGTAATTGCGGCAAACTGTCTTCATTGAACAGAATTACAAATTCATTGTCGATTTTGTAAACATAGACGTCCGGGCTGACATACGTTGGTTCGCCACCGCCGAAACTTGCTCCCGGCATAGGATCAAGACTCTGAATTATATCAAGGTATTCTTTCAGCTTGTCCATATCCAGCCTGAATTTGCGCAACAACGGCTTGTATCGTTTTGCTTCAAGATCTTCGAGATGCGATTCAACAAGTTCAACAAGCACAGGGTCACGGTCATAACGCAGGTTTTTGAGCTGCACGAGCAGACACTCCCGCGCGCTTCGCGCGGCAACGCCCACAGGGTCGAAAAGCTGCACGCGTTCCAAGACCGCGCCCGCCTCGCTGACTGTACATGAGGCCATGTCCGCAATTTCTTTGAGTGCCGCCTGCAAATAGCCTGAGGAAGAGAGATTGCCGATGATCGCCTCGCCGATGTTTTTTTGCGTTTCACTCATGGAGGAAAGGCACAATTGCCAAAGCAGATGGCTTTCCAGCGTAGGTTTTGCCGAGTGGCGGGCCTCAAGCGGGGCAATTTCCTCAGATGATTCAAACTCGCGCGTCTGCGAGAGGCAAGGGGTGCTGGCAAACTCGCCGAGATAGTCATCCCAGTCGGCATTGCAGTTGAGTTCCCTGCCGTAGCCGTCTTCGTCAATGCTGTCATGGCGGATTTCAGGATTGTTTCCCTCCGCGTCGTCTTCGCCGGAGCCTTCTTCAAGAAAAGGATTGTCAACAAGTTCCTGCTGCACTGTCTCCAGCAGCTCCAGACGTGAAAGTTGCAGCAGCCCGATGGCTTGCTGCAGCATCGGCGTCATAAAAATTTGCTGGCTGAGTTTTAATTGTTGGCTGAGTTCGAGTGCCATGCTGTTTTTTTATTAAAAATGTGCTCAAAAAATACGTTTGTCCAGTTGTTATCAAAGAGTGTGCCATATTGTAAAAAAATATGCAATGGCCGGTTGTTAGCTTTGATCCGCAAAATCAGTGCCGACCCAGCTTGCCTACAAGAAGTTCATTGACAAGGGCGGGGTTGGCTTTGCCCTTTGTGGCGCGCATGACCTGACCCACAAAGAAGCTGAGCAGTTTTGTTTTGCCGCTCCTGTACGAGGCTGTCTCTGCGGGGTGAGCGGCAACAGCCGCGTCGACGACCGCTTCCAACGCGCCGGAATCAGAAATCTGCCCAAGGTTTTTTTCTTTGATATACGCTTCGGGCATGGCGCCGGTGCTGAAAATTTCGGCAAAAATATCGTTGGCTATTTTGGCGCTGATCAGCCCCTGATCCACAATGCGTACAAGTTCCGCAAGAGCTTGCGGCCGCATGGCCCATTTTGCCGGATCAGCCGGCAGATTGCGGGCATGGCATTCACGCAGCAGGGGGCCGAGCATGTAGTTTGCCGTCTTTCTGGCATCAGACAAGCCTGCCGCTGTTTCAAAAAAATCCGCCATGTTCGGATTTTGCACAAGCATCTCAATGTCCGCCCCAGGCAGGCCGGTCATCGCTTTAAAGCGTTCAAGGCGCACATGCGGCAGTTCAGGCATTTCGTTTTTCCACGCGTCCAGCTCTTCCCCGCTGATTGTAACCGGCAGGAGATCCGGATCGGGGAAGTAGCGGTAGTCGTGAGCTTCTTCCTTGCTGCGCATGGCAATGGTGACATTTTTGACGGCATCATAGAGGCGCGTTTCCTGCGTCACGGCATCGCCGTCATCCAGGATGTTCTGCTGGCGGGCGATTTCATATTCTATGGCGCGCTGCACATTTTTGAACGAGTTAAGGTTTTTGATTTCAGATCGGGTGCCGAAACGCGTGCTTCCCGCCGGGCGCAGGGAGATGTTGGCGTCGCAACGAAAGCTGCCTTCTTCCATATTTCCGTCACACACGCCAAGATAGGTCACAATGCCGTAAAGAGTTTTCAGATACGCCACGGCTTCGGCGGGCGAGCGTATGTCCGGTTCTGAAACAATTTCCACGAGCGGCGTTCCCGCCCTGTTCAGATCGACATAGCTGACGTTTTCGTCCTGCGCGTGGATATTTTTGCCCGCATCATTTTCCAGATGAATGCGCGTAATGCCGATGTTTTTTTCAATCCCGTCCGTCCGAATGCTCAGGCAGCCGTGTTCACATACAGGAAGATCAAATTGAGAAATTTGATAGCCCGCTGGAAGATCAGGATAAAAATAGTTTTTGCGTGCAAAGACAGAACAAAGGTTGATCGTACAGTTTGCGGCAAGTCCCACAAGCACCGCGTAATGCACAGCCTGCCGGTTGAGCGACGGCAGCGCGCCCGGCATGCCGAGGCAGATTTCGCAGACATTGGTATTTGGCGGTTGGCCGAACGTGGTGGGACACGGGCAGAACAATTTTGAGGCTGTGGCAAGTTGGACGTGTACTTCCAGGCCGATAACGGCTTCACAGGCAGTCATATGTCAATCCATTTCTGCGACGGGCTTAGTTTGCCCGTGTATTGTGTTATTGCCGTATGCGGTGCAGGGCTGAGCGGTTCAGGCCCGCGTCAAAATATTTGCCTGCCCCGCGTCGTCCGTGATGACGCCCCGTGTGCGCAGACGTTCCAAAAAGGAAGGTTCGTCTCCCATCAGATATATGGCGTCAGGCAGCCCTGTCACGGTAAGCAGGTCGTCTGGCTGCAACATTCTGCCTTCCTGTCCGTCCGCGGTGATGTGACATTCTGTGGAGCCGTGCAGAATGCGCAGGCTGAATACGGCGCTGCTCCGGCAGACAACGGGAGGAAACGCGGTGAGAAAAGGGCAGACAGGGGTGAGAATGAGCGCCTCAAAAGCGGGGTGGATCAAAGGCCCGCCCGCTGACGCGCAATAGCCGGAACTGCCCACGGGCGTGGAAAGGATAACGCCGTCGCCGCGCAAAACGCCCATATGCTGTCCGTCTATGGAAATATCAATGCAGACAAGACGCGCAAGAGCACCGCGGCTTAACACTACGTCGTTCAGCGCCGTCCCGGAGGCCGCTGCCATGTCGGCACTGGCGACAGACCAGCGCAACGCCATGCGGGAGCGCACAGCGGTCCTGCCCTCAAGACAGGCCGCAATCGGCTCTTGCCAGTGATCGGGCTGAACGTCCGCCAGAAAGCCCACACGGCCGAAATTGACGCCCAGCAATGGAACGGAGCGTCCGGCAAGGCGTCGCACCACGCCGAGCATGGTGCCGTCGCCGCCAAGCACGATAACAAAAAAAAGATCATTCGCCTGATATGCCGGACTGTCGCAACCGGCGTCAACCAGGGCGGCGGCATGCCCCCGGCGGCGCAGCCAGCAAAGTATTTCAAAACCAAGAAGGGCAGCGCGTTCATGCCCTGTCTTGCAGACAAGGAGCACGCGACGGCGTGGGGTATTTTGCATGACGTGGCAAAATACGTTATCACAGGGGCGACCGCAAGTCCATACTCCCTGACGCGTTGAGGGAATGCTGACAGGTATTGCATCATCAATCTGTTCACCGCCGTGCGGCAACACATAAAATTAACATGGTATGTCTGATTATTAATAACAGTTTGTATTTGTAGCTGATTATGCTAAATTACGGAAGCGTCTTGTCAGCACGGCTTCTTTGGCATAATACTGGCTACGATAATCGACGGATTATTATCTTTTTGAAAATCCGGCGGCATAAAGCCGTATCCGCAACAAAAAACAATAAAGGTTGCTATGCCCCTTTACGAATACATTTGTAAAAAGTGCGGCCTTGAATTTGAAGAGCTTGTTTTCGGCGGTGTGACGCCCACCTGCCCAAACTGCGGCCTTGACAAAACGCGCAGGCTCATGTCGCGTTCGGCCCGTTATCCATCTCGTGGTTCAGCCGGTGAAGGAGAAGAAGGGTATGGGGCATCCTCTCCAGGGTCAGGCGGCTGCGCGGGGTGTTCCGGCGGCAATTGCGCGAACTGCGGACATTAGCTGGCCGGAGTCATTTTTTCGCCCTCTTCATTGCAATATTAAAGTCAGGAAGACATGCAGAGACAGCTTGTCATCGCCACGCGCGGCAGCCGGTTGGCGCTCTGGCAGGCCCATTATGTCAGAGACCGGCTCAGGGCTCTGTGCCCTGTTGCCGATATTTCCCTTTGCGTGATCAAAACGACAGGGGACGTCATTTTGGATGTTCCTTTGGCCAAGGTCGGCGGCAAGGGACTTTTTGTCAAGGAAATTGAAGAAGCGCTTCTGGACGGACGGGCGGATTTGGCCGTACACAGCATCAAGGATATTCCCATGCTGCTGCCGGCGGGACTGACGCTCGCATGTGTGCCTTCGCGCGAAAACAGTTCAGACTGCTTTCTTTCCGTCAGGCACGCTGATGTGGAGGCATTGCCTGAAGGGGCGAGCGTGGGCACCAGCAGCCTGCGACGGCAGGCGCAGCTGCTGGAGGTAAGGCCGGATTTGCACATTGCAAATCTGCGCGGCAATGTGGAGACGCGCCTGCGTAAAATGCAGAAGGGATGTTACGACGCCATTATTCTGGCGTCTGCGGCTGTTCGGCGCCTTAATCTTGCCGCGCCGCACATGCATTTCTTTGATGTCGCCCGTTTTTTGCCCGCCGCCGGTCAAGGGGCGCTTGGCATTGAATGTCGCGCTGATGACGACGAGCTTAAAGAAGTGTTGCTTGCGTTGGAAGACCGTTCAGCAAGATCTTGCGTGGAAGCCGAACGCGGTCTGCTGGCAGGGCTTGAGGGCGGCTGTCAGGTGCCTGTGGCCGCGCATGCGCGGCTGCTTGATAAAAAAACGCTGTATTTGAGCGCTCTGGTGGCCGAGGTGGACGGCAGCCGCGTACTGCGTGACGACATATCCGGCACTGCCTCGGACGCGTGCGCTCTTGGGCTGCAATTGGCCGATAATCTGCTGAAAATGGGCGCCCGTGACATTTTGGACAAACTTTTGGGGATGAACTGACCGTATGCCTGTTCCCGTTACATTGCCGGCCTCTCGCCTGCATGCCACGTTTGATCCCGGACGCATTCCGTGGGAGGACAGCCGTGCTGTTCCGCTGCCCCGCAACGACGGCGTCAATTCTTTTCAGCCGCGGGCCATGCAGGCCTTGAATCTGGCCTTGCAAATATCCGCCGCGGGCTACAATGTATACCTTTCCGGCGAGGCCGATATGGGCCGCAGCCATCTGCTCTTGTCGTGGCTGCGCCCCAAGGCCCGCAAGTCGCCAACACCGCCGGATCTGGTGTACGTGCATAATTTCAAGGATCCCGATCGTCCTGTTTTGCTGATTTTTCCTGCGGGACAGGGCAAAAAATTCAGGCAGTCTTTAAAAGAACTTATTGAAAATATTCAGAAAAAATTGACACGCCGCTTTGAGGCGACAACCTACGTCAGGCAGCACGCAAAACTGTTGAATCAATTTCAGAATGTGCGCATGGGGCTTTTGCACAAAATGAATTCTGTTGCCGTGCATAAGGGTTTTACTCTGGATATGGACGACAACGGCGCTCTGACACTGCACCCGCTGGTGGATGGCAAACGCCTGAGTGAGGATGAATTTGACCGGCTGGACAATACTGTTCGTTTGAATCTCAAGCGGCGGGGCGACAGTCTGGTGCAGTCCATGTCCGGCTTTATGCGCCGCATGAACAAGGCACTTGAATCTTTTCATGACAATGAACGCGGTCTGGAACAGCAGGTCATGACGCAGGTGTTGGCCGCATTGCTGACGCCCGTACGCGACAGTATGCTGAAAATTTGTTCCGTGACGGGTCTGAGGGAATACTTTGCCGCCCTGCATGAGGATATCTTAAAAAACACAGAGGCGTTTCTTGCGCGTAACGACGCGCAGGCGTCGTCTGTTGGCGATGCGCACGCGGCCGGCATGCAGGAGAACATTTTTTACCGCTATGAAGTCAATCTTTTTGTGGACAACAGCGAACTTGTCGGCGTGCCCATTGTGGTGGAAGATCACCCGACAGCGGTCAATCTGCTGGGCTGCGTTGAGCGCGAGTCGGAGATGGGCGCGCTTGTCACGGATTTTACCCTGATTAAGGCCGGCAGTCTGCACAGGGCAAACGGCGGTTTTCTGCTGCTGCATATCGAAAATATTCTGCAGCATCCTGTCGCATGGGAAGGTCTTTTGCGCGCGTTGCACGCCAATAAGGCGCGTATTGAAGATATGGACGAAATCCCGGAATCGGCCACGCGCACCAAGGGCATCACGCCCGATCCCCTGCCCCTGAATCTCAAGGTTGTTCTGATCGGCGGGGAAGAGATGTACGAGACACTGCTTCTCAATGACGATCGTTTTTCCAAGCTTTTTCGGATTAAAGCCCATCTGGCCGATGCTGCGGAGCGCAACGCGAAAAATATCCGTCTGTATCTTAAATATCTTGCCGGCATTATTTCCGAAACAGGCTTGCGTCCTTTTGATCGTTCATCTCTCGCCTGGCTGATTGATCTGGGCTCGCACCTGTGTGAGGACCAGCGCCGTCTTTCCTTAAAATTTCCTCTGCTGCGCGAAGTCATGATTGAGGCGGCCGCCATTGCCGCACTGCGCGGTTTTGCCCTTGTCAGCGCCGCCGTGCTTGAAGAAACCTATGCGGGGCGCACCTGGCGCGCCAATCTGGTGGAAGAAATTTTTATGGAGGAATACGACCGTGAGCTGATCAAAGTACGCACCAGTGGTTCGGCTGTTGGTCAGGTCAACGGTCTTTCCGTCACCTGGCACGGCGATTTTGAGTTTGGCCTGCCGCACCGCATTTCCTGCACAGTGGGCGTAGGGCATGAAGGCATTATCGATCTGGAACGCGAGGCGGAACTGGGCGGCCCCATCCACACCAAGGCCATGATGATCCTGAAAAGCTGCCTCACAAATCTTTTTGCCCGAAACAAGCCGCTGATTCTTTCAGGTTCCTTGTATTTTGAGCAAAGCTATGCGGGCATTGAGGGGGATTCCGCCTCAGGCGCGGAACTGGCGGCACTGCTTTCCGCTCTGGCGGATGTGCCTGTCCGGCTTGATCTCGCGTTTACAGGCGCGGTGAGCCATTCAGGGCAGATCCTGCCTGTGGGCGGCGTGACGCGCAAGATCGAGGGCTTTTACAAAGTGTGCGCCAGACACGGGCTGACAGGTTCGCAGGGTGTGATCATTCCCGCCGACAATGTGGATCACCTGATGCTGGCGCCGGATGTATTGGACGCAGTGGAACACCGGCGCTTCGCCATCTGGCCGGTGCGGCGCATTGAAGATGCGCTTTTTTTACTCACCGGGCTGTCCGCCGGGCAGCGTCGGAAAAACGGCGGATTTACCCCCGGCAGTCTTTATGAACTGGTGGATAAACGTCTGGAGCGCCTTGGCGCGTCCGCGCAAAACGCGTTTAAGCGTGTGCGGCGGGCCTGAAAAATTTCTGATCGCGACGGCGTAGCATTTGGACTTCCAACACGCCGTTACCACAATAAGGAAAAATCTCCCCCAGCCGCCGGACTGGATGTGCTGGAGCATTTTTTATAGTAGGCGCGCGGTTGCATTGCCGCCGTTAAAACGCTGTTCCAGATCAAGCAGCGCCTGTTTTACGGCAAGCCCTCCGGCAAAACCTGTCAGGGCGCCCTTTGCGCCGATCATTCTGTGACAGGGAATAATCAGGGCAACCGGGTTTGCGTTGGCCGCGCCGCCGACGGCGCGGGCTCTGTTCCGGTTGCCGAGATGTTCCGCCACTTCCCCGTAAGTGCGCGTTTGACCGTAGGGGATGGCGCAAAGTTCGCGCCAGACCGCCTGTTGAAAAGGGGTTCCCCATGTTTTGACGGGCAGATCGAAGACGCGGAGTTTGCCGTTTGTGTAGGCAAGCGTCTGTGCGCAGGCTTCGTTCAGAACGGCGCAGGATGGCGAACACGTGCGCGGTTTGTCGCCGCAAAAATACAGACGATGGATGGCGTCTGTACCGGCCTCAATGTGTATGCGTCCAACGGCGGTGCATATAACGGCGTGAAACAGTCCGGCTTCGTCGGGACACTCTGCGGAAGAAGCCTGTTCAGCCCTGTTCGTTCTAATGTCGCTGCTCATTGGAACCTTCCTCCGCTTCACGTATCAGTTTTTTTGCAAGACGGAACTGGCCTTCCACACTGCCGGCCGCGCCGTCCAGCTTGGCGGCCAGTACAGCCTGCAAAATATAGCTGTAGAGAGGGCCTGGAGCAAGGCCAAGGCGGTGCAGATCGTCGCCTGTGATGTCCGGTTTTTCACGGCGCCATTGTGTGATATAGCGGGACAGATTTTTTTGCAGGCCGGGATTGTCCGCCGTCGCCATCAGCGTGAGCAGACACTCTGGAGAGACGGGACGAAGCATTTCATGCAACGCGCTTGTTTTTGCGCTTCCCGTATCGTCCTTCCGCTGCCATTTTTTCAATTTGTCCCGCAACATGCGCATCTGTTCCCGCTGTTGCAGGATTTCCTTTTTTGTTATTTGCGGCAGGCCCATGCGGTCATAATTTTCCGAGGTTTCCTTATAGGACAGACCTGTGTTGAGCCCGTAGAAATAGACAAGCCAGGGCTGCGCTGTGTCATTGGAATAGAGCAGCGTGTACCAGGCGAACATTTCCCGCTGTCTGCGCAGCAGGGCGACCTTGCCCGGGTTCAGGGCAAGCGTCGGATTTATTGCCTGTAATATGCCGATTTCGTTCATGCGTATAAAACAGGCCGGCGGATCCGCCTCATCGCAAATATGTCTGTATTCATTAAACAGGCGCGCCTGAGAAAGACGATCCATCAATTTCAGGGAGAGCGCGTTCTTGATAAGTTTTTCCGTTCCCGCGCCGAGATTGAATTTATAGCGCTGTTCAAAGCGCATGGCCCTGAGACAACGCGTCGGGTCTTCCACAAAGCTCAGCGTGTGCAGCACGCGAATGGTGTGGTTCTTGATGTCATGATAGCCGCCGAAAAAATCCGCAAGCTGTCCATAGTGCTCTCCGTCAAGGCGCACCGCCAGAGCATTGACGGAAAAATCCCTGCGGAAGAGATCCATTTTGATGGAAGAAAGTTCCACTGTGGGCAGCGCGGCAG
This sequence comes from Desulfovibrio sp., assembly GCA_031260725.1. Classification (GTDB taxonomy): domain Bacteria; phylum Desulfobacterota; class Desulfovibrionia; order Desulfovibrionales; family Desulfovibrionaceae; genus Desulfovibrio. The sequence goes on from JAISKZ010000058.1 coordinate 19,174, forward strand.
GGTATTCATAATACTCCAGCCGTGCCGTAGCAACGTCAATGCGTGATTCACGCCCTGCCCTGTCATGAAAAATCACGACAGACGTCAAAAATTTTTGATGTTCCCGCACGCGCCCGTTCAGTTCACATGCCAGAGCCCTTGCCAGCGCTATGCCGTTGCCCTCCACAACCAGGTCTATGTCCTGGGTGGGTTTGTTTAACAGCAAATCCCGTACAAAACCACCCACGGCATATACCCGCAAACCGAGTTTTGCCCCCAGTTCTCCGGCAAGATTAAGAAGATTACGAGATTCAGCGGGCAGACGATCCCGTATATATCTGCCGATATTGCGTTCTTTGCGCTGGTGTTTCTGCACGGAGAGTTGACCCGGGTCACTGGCAAAAAAATTGATAAGGTCCGTGCGCGTGACAACGCCGATCACCTGATCGTTTTCCACAATGGGCGTCAGACGCTGACGCGCGCCCACGATGACATCTGTCAAATCCTGCAGTGAGGCTTGTGGCGGCAGTGTGCGCACACGGCGTTGCATATATTCGTCCACCTGTTCATTGCCAAGGCCGTGGGCGCCGGCCCGCGACGCTGTCTGTGCGTCCAGCAGCCCCACGCAGACGCGCGTTCCTGATTGGAATACCGGCACCGCCTTGAGGCCGAAATGCAGCATGAGTGCATCCGCCTCGCGTATGGTCGCTGTGGCGTCAATGCCCACAGCCGGCGAAACCATATATTCGCGCGCTGTTTTGCCGGGGCTGCTTTTTTCTTTCAGGCGCCGCAGTATGGCATCCCGCACTTCATGGAGAAGCATGGAGCGCACGGACGCCGAAGCGGCGTAAGTATGCCCGCCTCCTCCCAGCGCCTTGCAGATTTCGCCCACATCCACAGCTTTATTGCGGCTGCGCGCCACCACCTGAATGCGGTCTCCCATGCGTCCGACGGCAAAGAGGACAGGGAGTTTTTCCATTTCCATCAGTTTGTGCGCAAGACTCGCGAAATCACCCAGATAGTGCTCCAGGGAAGCTTCTGCCAGAACCACCTGACAGTTGTTTATGGTATAGGTGCGAGCCGATTCGATCAGGCTGTTCAAGGCCTGTATGTGCAGGCTGGTCAGTTCGTGCGAGGCCATTTCGTTGATCTGATTGACGTCCATGCCCTGCGTAAGCAGCCAGGCCGCTGCCAGCAAATCTTCCGCCGTGGTGGAGGGGTAGGTGAAGGAGCCTGTGTCGCTGTAAATGCCGAGGCCGAGCAGTGTGGCTTCCCCGCGGGTCAGGCGCGCCCCGTTTTGTTGCAGGTGCTGGGCGAGCAGTGTGGTGACGGCCCCCACCGGGGCGGTATGGACGGCGTCAGCCGTAATATCGTCGGGTGAATCAGGATGGTGGTCCCATGCTTCCACGACAAGGCCTTTGCGTTTCAGCAGGGGCGCGACATGGCGCACGCGGTCGCGTTGCCGCGTGTCCACCAGAACAAGCCTGTCAAAATCATTCCATCGCAGATTCTCTGCTTCCACAAAGCCGTACATGGTTTTGTCGAGATCCGCATAGACTTTTTGCAGGGGGCGTTCCTGTGTGCCGGGGAAGAGCAGCTCGCACGGCGCATAGAGATGCCTGGCGGCCAGCATGGCGGCCAGGGCGTCAAAATCCGCATTCGCGTGGCAGGTGACAAGTGTGTTCACAATGGTCTTATATCCTGCTTCGCGGGTGGAATTGACGGTGCACGTTGCGCAGGCGTTCTGCCTGAACGTGGGTATAGATTTCTGTGGCGCTTATGTCGGCATGCCCGAGCAGCATCTGCACTGCGCGCAAATCCGCCCCGCCTTCCAGAAGATGGGTGGCAAAGGAATGTCGGAAGGTGTGCGGAGAGATATCCCGTCGTATTCCGGCAAGCAGCGCATATTTTTTAACGATTTTCCAGATATACTGGCGCGTCAGACCGTGACCCGACCTGTTGGTGAAGATGCGGCTGCCGACGGGCCTGAACAGGGGCCGCCAGTCGCGCAGGTATTCGTCAAGCATTTTCTGCATCAGGCCGTGCAGCGGCGCAAGGCGTTCTTTGGCCCCTTTGCCGAACACGCGCACAAGCCCGCGCTGCAAATCCAGATCGGCAAGCGCCAGACTGCACAGCTCGGAAACCCGCAGACCGGCGGCATACAGCAATTCCAGGATGCAACGGTCGCGCCGTCCGCATTTTTCTTCCATGTCCGGCTGGTTCAGCAGTTTTTCCATTTCTTCCCTGCTCAGCACTTCCGGCAGGTGCAGCGGCATTTTGGGGTTTTCCAGCAATGTCGTGGGGTTTGCTGTGATGACGCCTTCCTCCACGGCAAAGCTGAAAAAAGCGCGCAGGGCAGCCAGACGTCGCGCCAGCGTCGGTGACGTGTTGCCGCGGCTGCGCAGCCATGCGAGGTAGAGAAAGATATGCTGCTCATCCGGCCAGGTCTGAACGGGTGGCTGGGCGGGGGAGACGCCGCTTTGGACAACTTCCGCGGAAAACAGAAAAAAATTTCCCATGTCCAGGGTATAGGCCTCCACCGTGCGCGGTGAAAGCCCCCGTTGCGCATGCAGGCAGTCACGCCAGGGATCAATCAGATCTCTCAGGTGTTCCATATATTTCAAGATAAGCGTATCGCCCGTTTCTGCGAGGCTGAATCACCCCATCTGGTCGTGACCCTGAAAATTTATAGTTTCAAAACGGTGATGAAATACCACTTATATCTTCAATGTCAGGAGGCTTTTCCCGCCGTATTCCGACAACAGGCCATGGTACAAGCCGCCGTGCAGACGCATTTTCTGTTCTTCACGTAGTATGCTCAACGTGTCTATATTTTGTGCGATACTCATTTCTGAACAGGGCTTGACGGCTGAAGCGTGTTATTGTTGCTAACGACCAGAGGCGTGCCTGTCATCTCCGCCAATTTACGCGCATCCTGACCGGATTTAATCAAAGCCTTGGTGATAGCCTCTATAACTTCTCGCATTTCAGGACTTAGTCCAAGTATTTCCTGTTGGTTATGCATGATTTTCTCCAGATTGCAAATAAACCGGCTGTGTATTGGCATTGTCAAATAGAAACCAGCTAGTTACTATATCTTTGTATAGCGTGTTAAAATTCTTGAAGCCAGCATCAAATCTTCT
>JAISKZ010000052.1 GCA_031260725.1 Desulfovibrio sp.
TCGGTAGTTAAGCTCTTCATCGCCGATGATACTGCATGATTCTTGTGGGAAAGTAGGCCGCTGCCAAATTGTTTAAAAGCCCCCGTACAACGCCGGGGGCTTTTCTTTAGCAGCAGGAACTTATATGCGTTGCGCGATTTTGCAGATCAATTCCATAGTCGGCGATATCGCTGGTAACTTGGAACGTATTGTGGACGCCTTTCAGGCTGCAACGCGCAACGGCGCGCAATTGTGCGTCACGCCCGAGCTTGCGCTTGTCGGCTATCCGCCCCGTGATCTGCTGCTGTACCCGGCTTTTGTTGAGGAGGCTGAGTGCGCCGTTCGCACGCTCACCCAGCGGACGGCGGCGTCAGATTGCGCTCTTGTTGCGGGCACGGTGGGCCGCAACGCCGACGGCGTGGGCAAACCTGTGCACAATCAGGCTGTTTTTATTCACAGGGGCCTTGTCATGGCGCGCTATGCCAAGCGATTGCTCCCCACCTATGACGTTTTTGATGAAGCGCGTTATTTTGAGCCCGGCAATGCCCCGCGCGTGATCACCTGCGGCGGTCTGCGTGTGGCGCTCACCGTGTGCGAGGACATTTGGAATGACGGCGCGTTCAGAACCTGGCCCGCGTATCCCCTTGAACCTTTGGCCGGGCATCCACCTTTTGACCTGCTTGTCAATCTGTCCGCTTCGCCCTTTACCGTCGGCAAGCAGAGGCTGCGGGAAGAGATGTTGACGACGCTCGTCCGCAAGTACGGCGTTCACGCGCTCTATGTCAACAGCGTGGGCGGCAATGATGATTTGATTTTTGACGGCCGCAGCATGCATGTCAGCCGCGACGGGGCGGTACTTTCGCGGGCGCCCGGATTTATGGAAGACGTTCTGTGCGTGGATATTGCCGCGACGGTCTCCTCACTTGCCGAAGACGATTTTACGCCGGAGTCCGAAATCTGGCGGGCGCTTGTTCTGGGCGTGCGAGACTACTGCGCGAAAACAGGGCAGTCCCGTGTGCTTCTCGGGCTTTCCGGCGGCATAGATTCCGCCCTGACGGCGGCGATTGCCTGTGAGGCGATGGGACCTGAAAATGTGCACAGCGTGCTGCTGCCTTCGCCGTATTCCAGCGAAGACAGTCTTGTCGACGCAAAGACCCTTGCCCGCAATCTCAGCATGCGTGTCGCAACACTGCCTATTGAACCGGCCATGCGGGCCTGTGACGCCGTACTTGCGCAGACATTTGCCGGGCGTGCGCCTGATGTGACGGAAGAAAATTTGCAGGCGCGGATACGGGGCTGTCTGCTCATGGCCATTGCCAACAAATTCGGCAAACTTTTGCTGACAACAGGAAATAAATCTGAAATTTCAGTTGGATATTGTACCATTTATGGGGATATGTGCGGAGCGCTCGCTGTGATAGGCGACGTGTACAAGACAGAGGTCTTTCGCCTGTGTCGCTGGCTCAATACGCGGGGGTGCGCCTGCATTCCAGAGAATATTCTGCTGAAACCGCCTTCCGCGGAACTGCGTCCGAATCAAACTGATCAGGACAGCTTGCCCCCATATGACGATCTCGACGCCATCCTGCACTGTCTGCTTGAAGAACGCCTGAGCACGGATGCAGTTGTCGCCGCCGGGCACGCCAGAGAGGTCGTCGCCAGGGTGGCGATGCTTGTGCGCGCGGCGGAATTCAAACGCCGTCAGGCCGCGCCTGTGTTGAAAATCACGCGTCAGGCTTTCGGCATAGGCTGGCGCATGCCCATTGCCGGTCGATATAGGCTGTAATCTGTTGTCTTTATGGAATTTAATATTTATCTGCAAGCGTCACACGTTAGATTGTGAACAATATGTCTGCCAGGAGGTTTTGTATGCCCATGTTTGATTTTATCTGCAAGGTCTGTGGGACCGCGTTTGAAGAACTTGTGACCAACGGCGCGGCTCTTGTCTGTCCGCAATGCGGCGCCGGCGCTGTGGAGCGTCAGATGAGCGCACCAAGTCCGGTAAAAAAAGGAGCTTTTCCGTACAAGCCGGGCCCGGTGCGGCCGCTCGGCGCGGGCCTGCCCGCATGCGGCGCCGGCGGCTGCGGCATGCGGTCGGACTGCGGCTTTTCCTGCGGGGAGCAGGGATAATCTCCCGGATTGTCAATCATAATTATGAGTCATACTGGCCGGCGTGTTTTTATAACAGGCATATAGAAGAATGCTTGTGTCAGGATATTGCGGATTGCGGCCTTGAGCCAATCTTGCGTTATCGCCCGGCCTGTTTTAGAATTCACTTATGGTTTCAGACAAGGAGGCGACGATGCTCCGCAGCATGACAGGTTTTGGCCGGTGTCTTTTGGAACACGCCGATGTTACCCAGCAATGGGAAGTGAAAAGCGTCAACAGCCGCCATCTGGAACTCAGGTGGCGGCTGCCTGTCGCCGCGCATGGGCTGGAGCCGCGTCTGGAAAAAGTGACGCGGCGTTTTGTCGTTCGGGGCAGGGTGGACATCAGCCTTGATCTGCGATCCTCGTCCGCGACGACGGCCCCCTGCTGTTTTAACGCGGGGCTGGCCCGCGCCATGCTGGAAAGTCTGCATCGGCTGGCCGCTGAACGCGGCGAAAGCTTTATCCCTGACTACAGCGCACTTTTCTCTGTGTCGCGGTTGTGGAGCGGTGCGGATGACGAACCTGACGAGGGCATTGTCTCTCACTTGGAAGAAGGACTCACTTTGGCCCTGGAAGACTGGAACGAGGCCCGCGCCGTTGAAGGCGTCGCTCTTGGCGCGGACATGCTTTCACGCATACTGCGCATGGAAGAGTGGACAGGTCTGATTGCCGAGCGCGCACCGATTATCCGCGAAGAACGGGTGGACGCGCTACGTGAGCGGCTTGGCGAGGCCTTTGCGTCAAGCGGCCGGGATCTGGAAGAACCACGCCTGCTTCAGGAAGTGGTGATTTTGGCTGACCGTCTGGACGTCAGTGAAGAACTGACGCGCCTCAGCACGCATCTGGAGCGGCTGCGCGAGTTGCTGCAAGGCGGGGGGGATGTGGGGCGCCGTCTGGACTTCACCCTGCAGGAGTGTTTTCGTGAGATCAACACATGCGGCAGCAAACTGCCGGACATACAGCTTTCACGGCTGGTGGTGGATTTTAAGAACGAACTGGAAAAGTGTCGCGAGCAGGTGCAGAATCTGGAATAACTGTGACGCCTCATGGCGCGCCGCAGCCATTTGTAACTTGTAAAAATAGTTATATCAATAGGTTATTATTTATGGGCAGGCTGCATGTCTCGTGATCGTCTCATAAATATAGGCTTCGGCAACTATCTGCTGACCGGGCGGATAGTGGGCATCGTCAATCCCGCCTCGTCGCCCATGAAGCGTCTGCGCGAAGACGCGAGGGCCGAAGGGCGGCTTGTGGACGCAACACAGGGGCGCAAGACGCGATCCATTCTGGTGACGGATTCCAACCATATTTTTCTTTCTTCCATTCAGTCTGAAACCATCAGTCAGCGTTTTGCGCAAGAGGAGGAAGGAAAGAAAGAAGAAAAATCCAAAGACGGCTCTGAAGCCGTCAGTCAGTATTCTGCGCGGGATGAGGGTGATGCAACGTGAAGGCATAGCCCTTGTAGTGAGCGCCCCTTCGGGCGCGGGCAAGACAACGCTGATCAGCCGGCTGATCAGTGAATTTCCGCATTTCGCCTTTTCTGTCTCCTGCACCACGCGCGAGCCGCGCCGGGGGGAAACAAACGGAAAAGATTACATATTTTTGAGCCGTGACGAATTTGAGCGGCGCAGGTCCGAAAATTATTTTGCTGAATGGGCCGAAGTGTACGGCAATCTTTACGGAACGCCCCTGGCGCCGGTGAGGCAACTGTTGCGCAAGGGGCAGGATGTGATTTTTGATATTGATGTGCAGGGCGCGGCGCAGTTGAAACTTTCTCTTCCCACAGCTGTTTTTGTGTTTATTCTGCCTCCTGACATGGAAAATCTTGAGCGCCGCCTGCGTGGACGCGGGCAGGACGACGAGACAACCATCGCGCTCCGTCTCGCGACAGCGCGCAAAGAGATGTCCGAAGCTCGCTGGTACGACGCGCTTGTGGTCAATGACGACCTTGATCATGCCTATGACGCGCTACGGACCGTCTATCTGGCGTCCGCCCCAGCGCCGGTTCGCAATCCGCTTGTGGTGGAAGAACTGCTCGCCCGCTGAAGTCAGGCCAGCAAGGAAAAGTTGTGGCTCAGCTCATTGTCGCTCTGGATGTGCCTGGTAAAGACAGGGCGCTTGCCCTTGCCCGTGAACTGCGGGGCATTGTTCCTTGGTGCAAAGTGGGGCTTGAGTTGTTCACCTTGGCTGGGCCTAGTGTGCTTGAAGAGCTTAATACACTGGGATATAAAGTTTTTCTTGATCTGAAGATGTATGATATCCCGAACATTGTGGGGCGTGCCGTGCGCGCGGCGGCTTTGGCGGGCGCGGATATGTTGACGCTGCACTGTCAGGGCGGGGAGAGAATGTGCGCGGCGGCGCGTGAAAGCCTGTCAGCCGAGCCGGGAGCATCCCCCCTGCTTTTCGGCGTGACGGCTCTGACAAGCTTTATGTCGGGAGAAATGCCGGGCATTGACGCGCAGCCTGCGGATTTTGCCCTTGCGCTGGCACTGAAGGCGCAGGACTGGCTTCTTGACGGCATTGTGTGTTCCGGTCGGGAGGCCGCAAAAATCAAGGCCGCCTGTCCGCGGATGCGTTGTCTGTGCCCCGGCATTCGGCCGTCGGGATCGGCGGCGGGTGATCAGCGGCGCGTTGTGACGCCGGCGGAAGCCGTGGCGGAAGGGGCTGATTTTTTGGTGGTCGGCAGGCCCATTGTGGCGTCTTCGTCGCCTGTCAACGCGGCGCAGCAAATTTTGGCGGAAATGACCATATAAGGAAGTGAAAATCCATACATTTCTCGGCCGGCTTGTGTTAGAGAAACTGGCGCCGCAGGAACGGCTGGATGCCGCGCAGAACGCTTCGTCAAAATATTTTTTTAAACTGTTCCGCCGGGGTATCGCGGCAGTCAGGGCAAGGGTGTGTCAGACGGTGAGAAACTGGCGTTTTCGTGAGTGTCCTAGGGGAGAAGCCCCCGCGGCCTGGGCCAGGAGACTTTCCATTTCGCCGCTGCTGCTGCGTCTGCTCTGGCGGCGCGGTTTGACGGAACTCCAGGAGATGGATGATTTTCTTGCCGCCGGCCTCGGCTCTCTCACGCCGCCCGAGCGCTGGTCCGGTTTGGACGAAACCGCCCGTTTGCTTGCGCGGGAAGTGCTTGTCGGGAAAAAAGTTGCCGTTTGGGGCGATTATGACGTGGACGGTCTGACGGCCACGACGCTTGTACTGGATGTTCTTGAATTCCATGGCATTTCTGCCGTGCACCATATTCCGGATAGGAATGACGAAGGCTACGGTCTGAACATCGCCGGCATTGAAGCGCTGGCCGGGTGCGGCTGCGGAGTGCTGCTGACAGTGGACTGCGGCATTTCAGACGTTCAGGCCGTGGCCCGCGCACGGGGTCTGGGCATGACTGTTGTCATTACCGATCACCATTTGCCGCCGTCTGAACTGCCCTTGGCCCACGCCGTCTGCAATCCCAGGCTTGGAGATTCGGCCCCTTGCCCGCATCTGGCCGGCGTGGGCGTGGCCTTTTATCTGATGGCCGCTCTCAACGCGGTTCTGGCCGGCAGCACGGGCAAACGCTACAAAATGGATGATGCTCTGGATCTTGTGGCACTAGGCACGCTGGCCGATGTTATGCGTTTGACAGGGGAAAACCGCATTCTCGTGCGCGCCGGTTTGAACAGCATCGCCCGTGCCGCGCGCCCCGGGGTGGCCGCGCTCAAAGCCGTTAGCAAGGCGGATCAGGCCGCTTTTCTGACCAGCGGGCAGGTGAGCTTTCGTCTCGCGCCCAGAATCAATGCCGCCGGGCGCATGGGCAGCGCTGAAGCGGCCTTGCGTCTTTTGCGCGCGAAAGACCCAGCAACGGCCGCGGATCTTGCCGCCCAGCTGGACACGCTGAACAGGCGTCGCCGCGAGGAAGAGGAGCGCATCCTGATGCAGGCGCGCGTGCAGGTGCAGGCGCAGCTGGCCGAAAAACCCCGCGCCGCCCTTGTGCTGTATGGTCCAGACTGGAATGCCGGCGTGGCGGGCATTGTCGCCTCCCGCATTGTGGAGGAATTTTATCGTCCCGCCATTGTTCTTTGTGATGACAGGGGCTCGCTCAAGGGCTCCTGTCGCTCGGTGCGCGATTTTGATTTATATGCCGCTCTTGCCGGCGTTGCCGGGTGTCTTTTGGGATTCGGAGGGCACCGCATGGCCGCCGGCCTGCGACTTGAACCTGGCAATCTTGCGGAGTTTCAGGAGAATTTTGAAACAGCGGCCGCCGCGGTGCTGGGGGCGGAGCCGTCCGCGCCGGCCCTGACGCTGGAATGTGAGTTGGATTTCGCTAAAGCCGTCGAGCACTGTTTTTTGAAAGAGCTGGAACTGCTGCAGCCATTCGGCCCAGGCAACGCCGAGCCAGTTTTTGCCTCTCTTCCGTTGCTCGTCAGAGAACGCGCCTTTTTGGGGCGCAGCCGCGAGCATGTGCAGCTCAGGGTGCTGGACGAGACGAGCGGCATAACGCTGTGGGCCAAAGCATGGCGTATGGCCGGGCAACTGCCCCCGTCGCTTGTGGGCAAAAAGGTTCGTTTGGCCTACACGCCGCGTTTGGACATATACAACGGCATTGCCTCTGTGGACGTGCTGGTCAAGGACTGGCAGAAGGCATGAAAATAAAAAAACACCTTTCTTCCGAATTTCCGGTAGTGGCTGCATGGTTGTAAGCGCCGGCGCATCCGTCTGGCACGTGTATCTGCTGGAATGCGCTGACGGCACGCTTTATTGCGGTGTCACAAACAATCTTGCAAAGCGTGTTCAGCAGCATAACGGCGTGATTCCCGGAGGAGCCCGCTATACCAAAGGCCGTCGTCCTGTGCGCATGCTGACGAGCAGGGCATGCACGTGCCGAAGATCTGCCCTTCTGCTTGAACGCGTCGTCAAGGCCAGCCCCCGCGCCGCGAAGCGAGATTTTTTGCAAAATGGAGACAGCCGGGCGTGTTGAGCCCTGATGTCCTGTTTGCGTTTTTTGCCGCATCGCTGCTGCTTGGCATGGCGCCTGGGCCGGACAATATTTTTGTGCTGACGCAGTCGGCTGTGCACGGCGCGCGCGCGGGCATTGCCACAACCCTTGGTCTGGTCACGGGTTTGTGTGCGCACAGCACTGCGGTTGCACTGGGCGTGGCGGTACTTTGGCAGAGCTCGCCCGTGGCTTTTGCCGTGCTGAAGGCGGCCGGCGCGGCGTATCTGCTGTATCTTGCCCGGCTTTCCTTCCGCGCCGGAGCGCTCCCCGCGGGCGGCCGCGCGCCGTTTCCCGGCTATGGGGCGCTCTATCGGCGCGGCATTGTGATGAACATAACCAACCCGAAGGTTTCCCTTTTTTTTCTTGCCTTTTTGCCGCAATTCTGCGACCCGGCGCGCGGCAGCGTGGCGTTGCAGGTGCTTTGTCTGGGAAGTCTGTTTATTGCGGCCACCATTCTGGTGTTTTTTGCTGTTGCCGCTTTGGGCGGGCGTCTGACTGTCCGGTTCAACCGCTGTCCGCGCGGGCAGGTGCTTGTCCATCGCTTCGCGGGAATGGTTTTTGCCGGTCTGGCCATTTTTTTACTTGTCTCATGACATTGGCCGGCGCGTTTTTTGCACCGCTTCCGCCGCCCGGATCAGGCCGCTTGACCTCGGCACCGGCTGGGCATAGTTTTTCCGCCATGTTTTCTCTTATCACTTATATAGCTCTGATTGTGGGCGTGAACTGGGCCTTTGCCGTCACGCCGACTGTTTCCCTGCCTGACGGCGAAGTATGGCCGCCGGTTTCGCTCATTGTAGGTTTTATTTTTGTCGTGCGGGATTTTGCCCAACGGCGCGTAGGGCATCAGGTTCTCTGGGCCATGCTGTTCGGCTGCGCCGCAAGCTGGATTATGGCGAGCCCTGACCTTGCCATAGCCAGCGCGGCCGCTTTCGCCGTGGGTGAACTGGCTGACTGGGTGTTGTTCACTGTCACCCGCAAGCCTTTGTCGCGGCGCATCCTGCTCTCAAGCCTCATCAGTACGCCCCTGGACAGTCTTGTTTTTTTAAGCCTCATCGGCCGCGTCGCGCCGTTTTCGTTTCTCGCCATGACATTGAGCAAGCTTGCCGGCGCGTTTTTAGTTTTTTGGCTGCTGCGCCGCCGGGAAGAGCTTGCCGCCCCGCAGGGCGCCTAGACCCGTCTTAGGGTGTTTTACCGCCTGTCACCGGCCGTCAACCCTGATATGCAGCGCAATGTAGCCTTTCGCCAGCGTCTGTGCTGGCAGGCGCAACGAAATGCGGCGCACGGTTGCCCGGCTGAAGCTTCGTAGCCAGGCTGCCGCCTCAAGGCCAAGCTCGGCCAGTTGGGGGAAAGGGGTGAAGAGTACGGCAGGGCAGGTTTGATAGAGGTAGAGTTCCCCCCCGATGAGCACTAGGGGAAATATGGAGCAGGCCACAGGCCGTTGCGCGCGCTGCAGACGGCAACCCTGTACTGTGGCGGCTTTGCAGCCGCGGGAGTCTATATAGGCTGTATTTGGACTGTACAGGTAAAAATCGTTCGTCAGATCAGGGCGTATCTGCTCTGGCAGAAGAGCCATGTAGAAAGGCTTGTTGGAATCCTGTTGACCGCAGCAATAGCGGCAATCGCGGCAATAACCGTTTTGCAGCCAGTCGCCGCGCCAGCGCAGGGGTCTGCGGCGGGGAAAACGCGTCCGCCAGACGTCAAGATAGCTCCAAAAATGGTCTTGCATGCCGCGCTGCCTCACTCAGAGTCACTGACTCCTGTTGCGCCGGTACCTGTCGGTGATGTTTTTGTGTGCTGTATAATTGTTTCCGCTTAACACCGGCGTCCGGCCGCTGTCAATGTCCTCCCTGCAGGCAGCGCCAGGGGCAGACGCTTGGTGGAAGTCAGGGCAGTGATTCCTTCATCCTACAGACTTTTTTAGAAGCGTCTGCCCTAGGAAACATCCCGTCGGCGCTTGACAGAATACGCCCTGACAGTGTACGAATCACTTCCTGTATTTTTTGACAGTAACTTTGCCTGAATGGAGGATATAATGCCCACCATAAATCAGCTTATCCGCATTGAGCGGAAGGCCGTGATCAAACGCAAAAAAACCCCCGCCCTGCATGCCTGCCCGCAACGGCGCGG
>JAISKZ010000043.1 GCA_031260725.1 Desulfovibrio sp.
GGGAATGCTCTTCGGCTGGCGGGGCTTTTGCACTGTTGGACAAGTGAAAATCCGTTTCAAGATCAAATCAGCGGTGACACAATGGAAAAGGCTTTGGATATTGCCGCGCTGTGTGTTGAACATGCCAAGGCAGCTTTCGAGTTAATGGGCAGTGACCAGAAAAATGAATGCGCAAAACATATTCTGAAATGGATAAAGCGTGAAGGTGCTGGAAATTTTACAGCAAGGGAATGCGGGCAGGCTGTAAAGGGGCGTTACAAGAGAATGACCGAAGTCAACGAAGGGCTGGTCATTTTGGAGGAGCGTTTTTTTATCAGGGAAAAAACTTGTGCCGAAGGTGGAGCTGGCCGTCCGTCTCAAGGCTATGAAGTTTCCCCCCACCTTTGGGGCGCAAAATGAGTTTCTATACCGGAATGGCTCAAGCGGTCTTCAAAAATTAAATCATATTCTCAAAATCCTCAATATCCTCAAAAAGGGAAAAATGAGGGTCAAAAGGGGGGTTTTGAGGATATTGAGGATTTTGAGAATAAAGAAAAAATTGAAAAAACTGAGAACCGGATCGCTGAAGAGAGCTCCGGAAGTCCTCCCCAACAGAAAGAAGGGCAAGGCCTCTGGAAGTGCTATGCCGTCTGTAGCTATTTCACCTATACCCCTAGTTACGAGGCAGGCATATGCGCAGTTGATGGCGGGGAAGTTGAGATACTGAAGAACTGCAAGTGGGGATTTAGACGTGAGCAGTTTTTTTGCCGGTGAAACTCAAATGATTTGAGTTTCCGAACATCTTTTACCTTGTCCAGCGCGATAAAATATAATTCTAAATCTATGCAAATTCGCTGCACATTTAGCGCCCTATCTATGTAATTAGGACATACTTTTAAATGTCCCTCTATATGATGTAAGTATGTAATCTGTGTATTTTTTCCGAACCAGTCAATCCATGTTTTTAGTGTGTTTTTTTGCACGGATAAAAAAATAAAAAAACAGGTGTTTGTGGTGTAAATTTAGGTGATTAGTACGGATAAAAAACAGGTGTTTACAGGGAAAAAAGTCTAAAAGTATGTTCTAATTACATAGAAGTGAATTGCACTACGAGACGTTAGAGATGGTTACAACGCGTGTGGGGCTTTGGGTTTCAATGTATCTGCCTGCTATGACAACAAAAAAATTTGTCGGTATTTCTGTCGGTATTGATAGGTGTGCTATCTATATCTATACTGTATTTACAATATGTTAACTTGTATATTCAAGTCCCCCATCTTCATAAAGTCCCGTAAAGCCAAAAAAGCCTTACGGGGCTTTGCTTTCAGCTGATTTATCACCCAAGCCATCTAGTTTCGTCGACCTGCATCCGGCCGCTTTTGTGAGTAACAAATGAGGAATTCCACTTCTAAGTTAAGGATGGCGTTACTAATCCATAGCCATGAAGAAATTGACCTAGTGATCTCCGACGTGTCTTCCAATTGCTTTAAACCGGCTGACAAATGATCCTCTGATGAACCCAGACTCTTAAAAATGCGGTTATGAAAATTCTTCTCTCGCAATTCTCCCCAGATGTTTTCCACAGGATTTAACTCAGGGGAATATGGTGGTAGTGGCAAAATTATTTCGCCGCCATTCAGATCAGGTGCATTTTGCTGTGGGCTACAATCTCATAACGACACTCTCTAACTCTCATCTCTCGTATTTGGATAGACTGAGCAGGGCATCTATGTTCTACCTGATGCCCTGTTCGGCGGCGTATTCTTTGAAAAAATTCATTCGATTGTTCTGCGCACGGCGCAAGTTTTCATTGACGAAGACCGTGCAAAAAATATACATATACGGTGCATAAGAATTGCAATCTGACAGATTTTTTTGCCGGTGTTTCGGGAGGGTATATGAAAAAGCTGCTCGTCAGGCTGGCGCGTCAACTGGACGCCATAGACGAAGCTTCGCTCATGTCGCTATGGAGCAAGTACGCCACCATTGTCGGGCGGTTTGAACCTACGAAACAGTGGGAAGAGGCGGCGCTGATTTTTTCGATGATACAGGCAAAGCGCTGGAAAAATCAACTTTTTAATTATTATTGGTCGTTGCAGACACAGGGGAGCGCGGTGGCGGCTGATCTTCAGGAAGTGCTGGCGCCCGATTTTGCACTGGAAGCGGAGAACGGCACGGCAAAAGGAGCGTCCGGCGACAGCGCCTGCAGGGTGCTGCCCTTTAAGCCCCTGTGAGGTTTGAGATCATACCTGGAACAAACAGCATGCCGTAAAGGCGGAATTTTCAAGCAGGTGAAAAATGGCGAATACGGTTATCATCGGCGCACAATGGGGTGACGAGGGCAAAGGGAAAATTGTTGATATGCTGAGTGCCCAAAGCCGGGTGATTGTGCGCTTCCAAGGCGGCAACAACGCCGGACACACTATATGGGTCAAGGGTGAGGAAACCATTTTGCATCTTATCCCTTCGGGCATTCTCCACAACGGCACACTGTGTCTTATCGGCAACGGCGTGGTGCTTGATCCGGCTGTTTTTTTGGGGGAGACAGACAATCTCGCCGCCCGGGGCATTGACGTAAGCCCCGCCCGTCTTGGCGTCAGCTACAAGACGCATCTGATTATGCCCTACCACAAAAGTCTGGACAAGGCCCGCGAGGCCAAGCTCGTCGGGCGTCCAATCGGCACAACAGGCCGCGGTATCGGCCCATGCTATGAAGACAAAGCCGCCCGTGTTGGTCTGCGAGCCGGAGATTTGAACAATCCTGCGCTGGTGCGTGAAAAAGTACGTTACGCGCTGCTTGAGAAAAATACACTGCTGAATGGGCTGTATAAATTTAAGCCGCTGGATCCGGAAAAAGTGAGCAGCGATCTGTTAGCGTTGGCCCCGCGTCTCACACCCTATTTGACCGACGTGGACGCCCGCATCCAAGAAGTCGCGCAAAAGGATGCGAGCGCACTTTTTGAAGGTGCGCAGGGCGTACACCTTGATATTGATCACGGCACATACCCCTTTGTGACATCCTCAAACACGGTTTCCGGCAACGCGGCGGCCGGCAGCGGCACGGCACCGTCATTTTTCACGCGCATTGTGGGTATTGCCAAGGCCTACACCACCCGCGTGGGCTCCGGGCCTTTTCCTACAGAGCTTTTGGACGATACAGGCGCGTATCTGCGTGACAAGGGTCGGGAATACGGGGCCACGACAGGTCGTCCACGCCGCTGCGGCTGGCTGGACGCAGTTGTGCTGCGGGCGAGCGTGCGTTTGAACGGCTTTACCGACATTGCCATGACAAAGCTTGATGTGCTTCAAAATCTGCCGGTTTTGCGGATTTGTGTGGCGTATGAATATGAGAGGTGCAGGATTGACCGTATCCCGCAAGAGGAAGGGGCGCTCGGCAAGGTAACGCCTGTGTATGAGGAATTGTCCGGTTTTGAGGACGACATCGCGGGCTGTACGTCGTTTGACGAACTGCCGCGCAGTGTGCGGTCTTATATTCTGCGTGTGGAAGAACTTGTGGGCGTCAAAATTTCCATGATTTCCGTGGGCGCTGACCGTAAGCAGACCATTGTACGCCAGACGCATGTCCATGACGGATGAGGCTATGCTTCCCTCTGTCGCCGGATCGGCTTTTGAATCTCTGAAGGCCGTGTTGGGTCGTCTGGGCGGCGCGCCGCCGCAGGTGCTGCTGTTGGAAGGGGGCAGTGAGGAAGAACGTTTCGACATGGCCCGGTACTGGGGCGCCTGCTGCAACTGTCTGCAACGCGGCGCGCACAACGCACCCTGTCTCGCTTGTCCGGTCTGCAGGCAGATCGCGGCCGGAGAATCTTTGGATATGTTCGTCTATGACGGGCGCATCAGTAACGCCGAAGACAGAGACAACCCCGGCCCTGTCCGGGCGTTTACCGTAGACAACACGCGTCAGCTCAAACGCAGGCTGCACGACGCCCCGCACGGAAACGGCTGCAGACTGGTGATTATCATGGGCATTGATAAAAGCCGCGATGTGGCGGCCAACGCCATGCTCAAGCTGCTGGAAGAGCCTGCGCCGAACACGGTTTTTGTGTTGCTCGCCTCACAGCGTGAACAGTTGCTGCCTACGCTTGTGTCGCGTTCCTGCTGCCTGACGCTGCCCTGCCCGGACACCGGAGCACAGGCTGCGGACACATCTGCGTGGGAAGCAAAGCTGGCGGTATTTTTGCAGAAAGGCCAAGGTTTTTTGGAAGATGTGGCGTCTAGAGGCGCTGTCGATACGCGTCTGGCCGAACGTCTTGTGCTTGCCTGTCAAAAGACCCTGAGTGCTGCGCTGGCCGGCGCTGTCGCGCCGGACGTGCCTTTGCAGGCTGTGTTTGCCGGTTTTGACGCGCACGGCCTTGCTGTTTGCAGCCGATGGCTTGTTGAGGCACAGGAAGCCCTGCGCAGGAGCGTTACTCCCCCTCGCGTGCTGGAGGCTTTGGCCGTACGGCTTTTTGCATTGCGTGGGGGTTACGTTTATTTCCAAAGATTGCCGTATTTGGCCGCAATGGCGTCGGTGCGTTCCGCGAGTTTGTCAACAAGCGCGTCAATTTCTTCATAATTCACAGCGCCCATATCCCGCGCCAGAAGATAGCCAAGGTAGCCCTTGCCTTGGCTGTAAACCCAGCACACTGAATAGATGGAGCCAACACCGGGCCGACCGGAAAATTCCGGACTTGTTGAAAGCAGCAGAAGCAGCCTTGGCGTGTCCTTTTCTTCATTATCGTTGAGTGTG
Source organism: Desulfovibrio sp. (assembly GCA_031260725.1). Lineage (GTDB taxonomy): Bacteria > Desulfobacterota > Desulfovibrionia > Desulfovibrionales > Desulfovibrionaceae > Desulfovibrio. Next base: position 4,727 of record JAISKZ010000043.1, read on the forward strand.
AATAAATTGCTGCTGTTAAAACGCTCTTTCAACCGTGTGCCGAGCCGTGCGCCTATGCTGTCTGTTCCCTCAGGCTGTACGCTGACCATTGTAAGGCGGTCAATGTTTTTTTCCGGTTTGTCAGGTGTGGGCTTGCCCGACTGCAGTACGGGGGTCTGCGATGCCGTCTGGGCCGCGTTTGTCTGCGGCACCCACAGCGTCAATGCGCACAATACGGCGCAGCCCGTGAGAATGTCGCGAAAAAATGTTTTCATCTTGCTGCTCCTTTTCCTGTTTGCTTGATGTTACTCCCGCCCCGCATCCGACTCAATAGGCTCCATGGCCGAAGAGCGCCACAGGCACCGTCTTGCCAAGAATCCACAAATCCATCCACACGGACCAGTTGCAAATATAATAGTGGTCAAAGGCCACGCGTTCGGCGTATGTTGTATCGTTGCGGCCGGATATCTGCCACAGTCCGGTTATGCCGGGCCTGACGCGGCAGTATTCTTCATACACGTCATTATACTTACTTTTTTCTTCGGCCACAATAGGGCGCGGCCCCACAAGGCTCATGGTTCCCGCCAGCACGTTGATCACCTGCGGCAGTTCATCAAGGCTTGTCTTGCGTAAAAAAGCTCCCACACGCGTCACGCGCGGGTCGCGTTTCATTTTGTGATCGCGTTCCCATTCCACGCGCAGGGCCTGATCACTGGCAAGACAGGCCAGCAGCACCGTGTCCGCGTTGGTCACCATTGTGCGGAATTTATAAATCTGCATTTCTTTGCCGCCCAGACCGACGCGTTTTTGCCGGTACAGCACAGGCCCGGCGCTGTCCAGCCGGATAGCGGCTGCCAGGATCAGGCCGAGGGGCAACAGCATGGGCAGGCTCGCGAAACACAGCACAAGGTCAATACAGCGTTTCATCAACAAACGGCGTTTGTCGCGCAGGTTTTGCCGTATCCAGAGGGCGGCGGTCGGCCCGAGATCACATATCGTAATCCAGTGCACGTCAGTGCTGCCACAAAACACGGGCGCCGTCAGAATATCGGTGAACCAGCGTCCGGCCTCCTTGATATAGTCTACGGTCGTTGTCTTTTCCCGCATGTGCGGAATCAGCACAACGGCATTAGGGTAGCGCGCGGCGGCGGCGGACAGCAATTCGCGCGTGCGCCGCGCGTCATTGGGCAGGGCAAAAATATCCACCGGCGTCAGACCGCGCTCGGGATGACGCTTGAGAAAATGCCACAGACAGCGCCCGATTTCACCATGGTCAAAAATAAGCAGGGGTCTGCCCCACCAGCGTCGCGCGGCAAACAAACGACGACAGCACGCACGCATGCCCGGCAGGGCAAACACAGTGACAAGCCAGCTTCCTGCAATGATCAGGCGAGAATATATCCTGCCCGTCTGCGACAGAAAAAGCACTGTCAGAATAAGGCCATACAGCAGCGTGGCGAGTAAAAAGAGGGATTTGAGTTCGCGCGGGGGCGGCAGGGAAACGCTTTGATACAGGCCAAAACCGACGCCCAGCAATGGTCCCAGCAGGAGCATGGGGAACACCCAGCGGTACAGGGCTGGGTTGACGTCGCCGAATGTCGCGCGCAGCAAAAAAACCAAGGTCGCCGGCATCAGGAGGGCCATCAGATCGGCAAGACAGAGCATGAGGCTTTGGGGCGAAATACCAGCTCGGTGAAACAGGGACACCAGTATATGGGAGCGCATCATACAGACGATTATTGTTTATCCGGCGATATTGTCTCCAGCAATTCCCCTTGGCCTGCGTATTGTCCGTGGCTGTTGCCAAAGCCTGGCGCAAGAGCGTCAGAGCGTGAACCTTCGATTTTTTGGGCGAGGCAGAAACCGCCGCAATGCTCTACACGGCAAAAAGCAGAAGAAGCAGAACCTGTAGCCCGCCTTATTACTCTGTGCATTTTCGGTCTGGACTTATTGGAGGCTGTTTGGGGCAGCTCCAGTGCATAAAATCCGTTTCCGGCGAGCCTGTCAGGCGTTCGTCAGCGACAAGCGCATGGCCTTTCCAATCGCGAATGACGACGTCCAGGCGTTCCATGTTTACATAGGACAACAGGGCGGGCCATCGGTCTGCCATGGCTCGCAGAATGCGGTCATAGGTCACTTCGCCACCGTGAAAGCCATCCACAAATTCACAGTCGTCTGAGCCGAGAGAGCGCGGGTCTGTAAAATCCAGAACGTCAATGCCGCGTTCCAGCAGGGCCTTGCGCAATGTGAAAAGATGCGGGTAGCCCTGTTTGTTTTGGCGTATAACGTTCAGCACGCGTTCGGAAAGCGGAGCGATAAAGACAAATGTGGCGATGCCGCGCGCTTTGAGTCGGCAGTAGATTTCGGCAAAAGCGTCTAAATGCTCCAGATTCGGGCCTTCTTGATCGGGGCGCGCCCGGTAAAAGGACTTGATCCCGTAACGGGCCTGTTTGAGCGTGTCTTCAAACCTGTAGTCAAAAGGACGGCTGCGGCCGGTGATTTCGGCAGTATAATACCACGAACCGTCTGGACCGAAGCCGTCGTCTGTCTGCTGTGCCATAATGCCGTAACGCGTCTTTCTAAAGAGGCCCAAGAGCGGAGCGGCCATCTCCGCTGGAGAAATTTTTCCCTCAAAAAGCCAGGCCCAAGGTTTTTTGAGGCTTTCAAAGCCGTAATTGTAAGAGCCGCTGGTGGTGGGTTCTTCTTTAAAGGGGTCAGGGTGCCACTGCGGCATAAACCACCAGAAATCCAGCCCGAGAATAATTGCTTTCGGCTTGTGGACGGCAAGCATGGCGGTCAGCGTGGAGCGCAATACGGCCAGATTGCCGGCAACACCGCCCACGTTGACAAAGGCCCTGCGGAATGAAGAAGCACGAAACTGCATGACCCGAGAGGATCCCACTGTTGCGATTTCCGGCTTGACGGCTTCATAGAGACGTAGCTTGTAGTCCACAAAATCCTGTGAGACACCTGAACCAAAGACGACGAATTCGCCAGCCGCCTGAGCAGCAACAACCCGTTCCACTGCCACATCGCCGCTTTGATGCAGCCACAGGCAGGTGTAGGGGAGCACAAGCACAAGGCTTACTGCCGCGAGAAACAGCAGAACTTTGAAATAACGTCCCATATAGGAGGTGTTGGTCATTGGCGTGAGCATACTGCGCTGCCCGTCGGCTAAAACTGAAAATACAAAAATGTGGATTTGCGTGAAACAAGAATCAAGGCAATAAACGTCAGCACGGCCAGCCCCGTAGCCCAAAGGCCGGATGCACGCCAGGCGAATTTCGGGAAAGAACCGTCAGCCCGTCCCCGCAAAAGTTCCCGGCTGTTGGGAAAGACCCATACCAGAAGCGCGCAGAGCAGCAGCAGCGCATAAGGCTGCCAGCCCTGAAAATAATTGTTGGGCAGCAGGGCGGCAAGCGCGCCTGCTCCGCCTTCCTTCGCAGCTGCAAACGGGCCTGTAAACATGGCCGTATACACGGCCACAGCTCCTTTGAGCGTTGTCGCGCGAAAGACCACCCAGCAGGCGTTGATGCAGAAAAAAGTCAGTGAAATGCAGACAAGGCGGCATAAGGAAATCTTTAACATCTTTTCCAGCACCTTGCCCTTGATTTGGGCGCGGAAAAAGTGATTTACGCAAAGCATCGCGCCGTGCAGCGCTCCCCAGATTACAAAGGTCCAGCCCGCGCCGTGCCAGATGCCGCCGATGAACATGGTGAGAAAGAGATTGCGGTACTGGATGAGCCGTCCGGTTCTGTTGCCGCCCAAAGGAATATACAAAAAATCGCGCAGCCATGAGCCGAGCGTGATGTGCCAGCGTCTCCAGAAATCCACAATGCCGGTGGACTTGTAGGGGGAGTCAAAATTTTCAGGCAGGCGCAGGCCGAGCATCAGGCCAAGCCCGATCGCCATATCAGTATAACCTGAAAAATCGAAATAAAGCTGGAATGTGTAACAGAGGGAACCGAGCCACGCTTCAGCGCCGCTCAGGGGTAAGGCACTGTCCGCAGCATTGAAGACGGCATTGGCATACAGCGCTATGCTGTCGGCGAGCAGGATTTTTTTGGCAAGACCTATGCTGAAAAGGGTGATGCCGCGTGCGATTCCTTCCGAGGTGAGGGGGCACAGCGCGTCAAACTGGATTCCTATTTGTTCGTAACGCACGATGGGGCCTGAAATGACATAAGGAAAGCACGAGGAAAAGAGCGCGTGGCGGCCCAGTCCCGCCGGCTCTGTACGACGCTGGTAGACGCCCACAATCCAGGCAATCTGAATAAAGGTATAGAAGGAAATGCCGAGCGGCAGGTCAGGGGCGTTCCATATCCACCCTGTCTGGAAAAGAAGAGCGAGATTTTGGGCCAAAAAGCCGGAGTATTTGAACCATACCAGCGGCACAAGATTGAGGATGAGCGCAAGTGAGAGGATCCCTTTACGGCTCATTCCAGACTTTTTCGCCGCAAAACGCTCGTCCGGTACGGCAAGGGCAAGGCCGAAGGCGTAGTTCATGGCGATGAGCACGGCCAGCAGCAGCAAAAAACCAGCGCTCCACAAGGCATAAAAACCAGTTGAAAAAAGAAGCAGAATCAGTGCAAACCGCGATGGCCTAGCTGTTCCGACAAGCCGCCAAACAAGCAGCAGCAGGGGGAAAAAACAGAAAATGAAGGGATAGGAATGGAACAGCATAGCGCACTCCTGACACGCGCAGCACGGGCAGATGATTCGGCAGCGGCAGACGGCGAAAACATCAGAGTTCCGGTGCAAAAACCGACTGGTCTTGTCGCCTGCTGGTCTTTAGCCGCGGCATAACCCTGAACAGGCCTCGTGTCAGGAATTAAGCTCTACCCTGAATTTGCGCGACAGTCTGAAAACAACCACCTTGCGTGGTGGCAGGGTGATGGTTGCGTCTGTCTGCGGGTTGCGCCCAATGCGGGAAGCCTTGTCATAACATTCAAATTTGCCGAACCCGCTGATCAGAAGAGCGCGATCTTTTTTAATGGCGTTTTTTATGATCTCCAGCAGGCTTTCGATAACATTTTTAACATCAGCACGGTTTTTATCGATTTCTTCGTAGATATCTTCGACAATATCTGCTTTTGTCAGTGTTTTTTTCATGTTTGTTTTCTCCGTCATGTTCAGGTGAGAAACACGCAAACCGTCGTGCCTAGGCTGGCAAAGGCGTGCCATCCATTTCACATATTTGGCACTTTCTTTTATACATACACGCAAGCAAAAAGCGGGGCAAGATTTTTCTTGCCGGAATTTTTTGTACAATTTTTGATTTTAATCAATTTAGGATACATGAAAAAATTTTACTGGTCTGCGCCGCGCCGTAGCGTGTGTCCCATCATTCCCATTTTCCTGCCTTTCCGCGGTTGTCCCGCGCGTTGCGTTTATTGCGCCCAGCATACGCAGACAGGCCAGGGCCCGATGCCGTTCCAGGATATTCTCGACAAGGCCGGAACTGTGCTGCGCGCGCGCGCACTTGCTGGGCTGCCTCCGCCGGAGTTGGCCTTTTACGGGGGCACCTTTACCTCCATGCCTGAAAAGGAGCAAAGGCAGTGTCTTGACTTGGCGGATTCTGCGCTTCAGCGGGGGCTAATCTGCTCTTTTCGGTGTTCCACGCGGCCTGACAGCGTGGATATTCCGGCATTGACACGCCTGCGGGATGCGGGATGTTCAACTGTGGAGCTTGGCGTGCAGAGTTTTACAGACGCGGCGCTGACAGCCGCACGGCGCGGTTATGACGGCGCGGCGGCGGCGGCGGCCTGCAATCTGGTGAAGCAGGCGGGATTGAACCTTGGCGTGCAGTTGTTGCCCGGCATGCCGGGCGTCAGCCCTGAGGTCTTTATCTGCGACGTATCCGCGGCGTTGCGTATGGGCGCGGATATGTTGCGTTTCTATCCCTGCCTTGTTCTTGCGGGCACGGAACTGGCGCGGGAATGGCGCGCAGGCGGCTATCGACCTTGGGATATGGAAGTCTGTCTTGCAAGTCTTGCCCAAGGTTGTCTTATGGCCATGGCGCACAAAACGCCGGTGATACGCATGGGGCTGGCACCTGAAGCTGCTCTTGACGGAGAGGTGCTGGCCGGCCCAGTCCATCCGGCGCTCGGAGAGCGGGTGATGGCACGCGCACTGTTGATGGCGGTGCTGCAGGAAGCAGACGGGGGCAGGCTTTTTGCGTTGGATGCGCCGTTGCGTTGTCAGGGGTATTTCTGGGGACACAGGGGCGAACTACGCGCAGCCTGGGCTGCGCTGGGGCTTGGTTCTGACGAAGTTCGCTTTGTGGAAGGAGAAGAGGTACGGTTGTATTTGTGAATTGCCCAGAGCAGGTGTCGCGCTCAACCGTCGTGTAACGCAAACGCCTTGTTTGTCGCTATTCACAGCAACCGGACCTGATTCCCTGTGCCGCATGATGCGCGGCAAAACTGTAGCGACCGTATCCCATGCCCATGCCGCCGCCGACAATGCCCGCTTCTTCCAGACGGCGCATCATGTCATTGTGGGCCTCTTCCATCTGCCGCTTCAGTGTTGCCAGCCCTGTGGCACAGTCGCGCACGGCCTTGACATCCGGTGTGGCGTTGTTGTGCAGAGCGCGCAGCTCCTGGCGTCTGACAAAAATTTCGTCGCGGACAGCGTTTATGCGTTTGGCGTATTCCTCAACAATAGTATTGTATTTCTCTTTTTGTTCAGGCGAGAAGGCCTGTCCCTGCTGGCCTCCGCGCGGCGCGGCAACGGCCTGATCCTGATTGCCGGGGCAGTCAGCAACGCCGGCGTCCACCACACTGGGGGCCAACATGTCGTCGACGGCGAGGATGCAGACCGCCAGTACGACGGACAGCAACAGGTATTTGATATAATGGTATGAGTGCATGTGCCTCTCCTGGCCTGTCAGGGCATAACAAAATTTCCCCCTACAAAACGGATGAAGCTGATCGTCCCCGTCCTCTGCAGAGATAAAAGCAGTATAACTTATATTTATTTCTGTTACAGAATATAGAAATGAACGAGACTTTGTCAAGCCGGATTTTTCATTGAAGCGCCCGTCTGTTGCCCTGCTTTTTAAAATGCCGTAAACGTCTTGCTGCCTCAGGATGCGCCTGTCACCATTTGTCGCATAAGGTAGCCATTCCGTTGCTAGTGTATTTTCTGGTCATGTTTCTGTTGTCCTTTTATCTATCAAAATGGGCAGGCGCGAACTACGAACAATCGGCAACACTGTCATTTACTGCCGCTTCAAATAATTTTGAGCTTGCCATTGCTGTGGCAATAGTCGTTTTCGGGTTAAATTTCGGGGAAGCCTTTGTCGCAGCTATTTGGCCATTGGTGGAAGTGCCCGTACTTATCAGAATGGTCAACGTATCGCTATGGCTCAAAAGAAAATGGTTCAGTTCTTATTCTTGATTTACTTATTATTTTGGTTAGTTATCGTTTATGAATCAATACAGAGGAAAAATCATGGTCACAAAAATCAGCCTGAAAAAGATAAAAGAACAGGCAGAGAAACATTACTCCGATGGAGACTTTTTCTGCTCTGAAGCTATCGTCTCAACCATAAGAACGCATTTTGAAGCCGACATTCCCCTGTCGGCCATCGCTATGGCATCGGGTTTCCCTGTCGGGGTCGGCGGTTCGAAGTGTATCTGTGGCGCAGTGTCTGGCGGAGTAATGTGTCTTGGCTTTTTCTTCGGAAGAACCAATCCCAAAGATGAGCGAGTCAACAAAGCGATGGCTTTGGCCCATGAGCTTTACGATAGCTTCAAATCCAACCATAAAGTGTTGTGCTGCAGAGTGTTGACGAAAAACATGGAACTCGGTACGCCTGACCACATGAGGCAGTGTATCAGTTTCACCGGGGAAGTCGCTGAAAAAACGGCTCAAATAATTGCTAGAGAACTTGAGATTCAAATACGTTAATTATATTACTTCATAAAACTTGTGTGTAATCTCCTGCGTGGCCTGAAAGGCCGTTATGTCAATATCCAATGAGCAACAGGCAGGGGCTTTGTATGGATTCCGAAGCTAACGCCATCATCTTCCTTTTCTGACCTGCAAGCGAAAGTGTCGCCGCTTTCAGTGACTATATCATAGGTGGTACGGGCGTGTGGAGAAAGAAGCTGACTTTTTCGTCAAGTCACAACCGTGCCCAGCGGTTCCCCGTCCAGTAAATATCGGCGCAGGCTTGATGGCGCCCGGCCGTCCAGAATGAGTGCGCGGGCGCACCCGGCCGCGAGAGCGCTCAGGCACGCGTTGACCTTGGGTATCATACCTCCGCTGATCACTCCCTGCCAGGTCAGCCGCGCGACGGTGGCCTGATCCAGATGGGGGACAAGCGTTCCGTCGGCGTCAAGCACGCCCGGCACGTCGGAAATAAGCACGAAATATGCAGCCTTCAACGCGCTGGCGATCGCCCCGGCCGCCATATCGGCGTTGACGTTCAGGGCTTCTCCTTCCGGCCCGGAGGCCACGGGCGCGACCACCGGTACAAACCCTGCCGTCAGCAGGCAGTCAAGCAGTGCCGTATTCACCGCCGTGACTTCTCCGACAAGTCCGAGAGCGGGGTTTTTGCGCCGAGCGAGCAGAAGATTTCCATCGCGTCCAGAAATGCCCGCCGCGCGAACCTGATGGCGCAAAAAGGCGCTGACGACGGCCTTGTTGACCTGACCGCAGAGCGCCATTTCCACAGCCTCCATCGCGGCTTCGTCCGTCACGCGCAAACCTTCCACAAAACGGCTTTCAATATGCAGGCGAGTCAGGAGGTTTGTGATCCGCGGCCCTCCTCCGTGCACGACGACAAAACGCATGCCTTTCACGGCAAGAATTGACAGATCCGCAGCAAAAGTCGAGTTCAAATCGGTCTTGTCCATAGCGTGGCCGCCGTATTTAATAACAACAGTAGCAGTGTCCACAGCTTTTCTCCAGTCTTCATGGTGGAATAGAAAAATTGGCTTGCACTCGGCTGGCTGTCTCCGGTTTGCACGTCCAGCGCACGAAAAGTCTTTGCAAGGCGTGCACCCTTATTGTATTACTACACATATTTTCGGTGAACAATAGCGCGGCATAACAATCAGTATTAAGGGGACACAAAATATCTGTTTTGCGCGGACAGTAATTGCCGGACGCAAATCGGGAACGCTGCGGCAATGCGGTAAAATTTACTGAACGGGGCACAGTGCGCTTACTGTGGAGTGTGGACGATCAGGGTATTGACAAAACCATATTGGCATATGCCGTGATATGCCGAATTTTTGAAGGAAACAGTATGACGGATGTTGTGACGCGTTTCGCCCCGAGCCCCACCGGATATTTGCACATCGGCGGCGCGCGCACCGCGATTTTCTCTTGGCTTCTGGCCCGTCATTATGGTGGTCGTTTTTATCTGCGCATTGAAGATACGGATTTGCTCCGCTCAAAACAGGAATACACGGACTCTATTCTGGATTCCATGCGCTGGCTGGGCCTTGATTGGGACAACGTCCCCGTGTACCAGACCCAACGCACGGATTTATACAACAGTGTTGTGGACAGACTGCTTGCCGACAGGCATGCCTATTGGTGTTCCTGCACGCCTGAAAAAGTGGAAGCCATGCGCAAGGCGGCAAAGCAAAAAGGCGAAAAACCCCGCTACAACGGGCAATGCCGATCTCGCGGGAACGGCCCTGGGCAGGGGCGCTGCGTACGCCTTAAATTACCCCTTTCCGGTAAAATCGTTTTTGATGATATGGTCAAGGGCCACATAGCTGTGGACGTGAGCGAACTGGACGATATGGTGCTGCGTCGCGCAGACGGCATGCCCACCTACAATCTGGCCGTTGTGGCGGACGATTATGAAATGGGCGTCACACATGTGATCCGCGGTGATGACCATGTCTCCAACACGCCGCGTCAGATACTGATTTATCAGGCGTTGGGCCTGCCTGTGCCGCGTTTCGGGCATGTTTCCATGATTTTGGGGCATGACCGCCAGAAGCTTTCCAAACGGCATGGAGCGCGTGCGGTGATTGAGTACCGGCGTGACGGTCTGCTGCCGGCGGCGCTCGTCAGCTGTCTGGCGCGCCTTGGCTGGTCGCACGGCAATCAGGAGCTGTTTTCCCTTGAAGAGCTTGTCAGGTATTTTGACGGCACAAATCTGAACCCGGCCGCCGCTGCCTTTGACCCCGCCAAACTCGAATGGACAAACACCCGTTTTATGCGTGACATGCCTCTGGAAAATCTGGCAGCGCTTGTCTCCCCCTTTGTCCGCGAGACGGGCTTCAGCGAACAGCCCAAGGCAAGACTTGTCGCGCTCTGCGCCATGTTTCGCGAGCGGGCGGGCAATCTTCTGACACTGGCGGAAAATTTCCGCCCCCTGCTTGTCCCTGCCGCAGAACTTGCCGTGAATGAAAAAGACGCCGCAAAGCATTTTACTGAATCGGGGAAAACGCATCTGCGCGCGCTCACAGGTGTTTTTCAGGCTTGTGATCCCTTTGCCGCCGGGGAAATTGAAGAGGCGCTGAACACCTATGTGGTGAACAGCGGCCAGACCTTCAAACAGGTGGCCCCGCCTCTACGTACGGCGCTTATGGGTTTTATGGGCGGTTCGCATTTAAACGACATTATAGCCTTTTTAGGCAAGAAAGAGACGCTCGCTCGCCTTGCGCGCTTTGTTTGAGTGCAGTCTGGAATCAGTTTCCCGTACATTAAACATCATCAAGGTGAAATTTTCTCCGTTCTGTGCCGCCGCAGCACGCGCGCGGGAGATCCGGCGGCGACGGAATACGGCGGCACGTCACGGGTCACCACGCTGCCCGCGCCTACAATGGCCCCTTCGCCGATAGTCACGCCTTTCAAAATCAGCGAGTTCATGCCGATCCACGCGTAATCGCCGATTACAACCCGCGCGTCGTTCTCATATCCGGGGCTGTCCGTGCGACTTTCAGGCGGCCAAGGCGCGTGAAAATCCGAGTCCACAATGATGCAATTGGGCGCGAGTAGAACCTTGCGCCCGATGATGATGCCGGTTGACCGCGCTGTGACTGAGGAGCCGCTCAACTGCGCGCCGTCGCCAATTTCAATGCTTGCGCCGTCGAACACTCTCAGGCGTACGGGCGCGGCAAGTGTGGCGGCTGTGCCCCGCCGCCAGGAAGAAATAAGGCTCACGTTCGCGCCTATACGTATGGTTCCTCCCGGCCAGCGTAACAAGCCCACAGGGCCGTGAGCGCGTGTGCCGGGGCCAACATGGACGCCAAAAAGGGCGGCCTTGCAGCGCAGGCGCACTGTGCCCCACAATACACCGAAGACACGCATGTTTTCAAGGCAGACAAAGCTTGCCGCGTCGGCAAGTATAAAACCACGTTGCAGGGCTTTGCGCAGCAGTGTCAACATATTACAATCTCACACAGTTTATTATAACTGTTTTGACATGCCATTAAAAAAGCGTAGTTGGTGGTTTCAAATTCCGTGAGCTGTCAGAGCGGTTTGATTTTGCGGACAAAGCCGTTTCCGCCTTGCAAAGGCGGCCCCTGATCTGAAAGATAGTCTGTGTCCCTCCGCAGGGTATTGCTGAAAAGTCGGGCGGCTTCGTCGTCCAGAACGTCAAAACCCTCTTGCAGTGCAGAGCAACGGCGTTGAAAATGTGAGCGCAGTCTCTTGCCGATGTCCGCCTTTTGTCGCAAAAAAATCAACAAGCAGGCGGCAAAATCCGCTGGATGCATGGATGCTTTTTTCAGAGGCAGACTGTCCTGTTCGGTGGCTATTGCAAAAATACGTTTGTGTCCGGCACGCGGACCAGATCACGCCGGAGCAACTCTTCGGCAATCTGTACGGCGTTGATGGCCGCTCCCTTGCGCACGTTGTCGGCCACAATCCACATATTCAGTCCGTTCTCAATGCTTTCGTCCTCACGGATGCGTCCCACAAACACAAGATCCTCGCCTGCGACATACGCCGGCATCGGGTACATTTTTTCCCGCGGATTGTCATACACCATAAGACCTGGTGCCTGAGAGAGCATGATGCGGGCATCCTTAGCCGTAATTTTTTTGGCTGTCTCCACGTTTACGGATTCGGCATGTCCGTAAAAAACCGGTACGCGGACACAGGTGGCCGTGACTTTTACCGAAGGGTCGCCCAAAATTTTTACAGTTTCGTTGACCATTTTCATTTCTTCTTTGGTGTAGTCGTTTTCTAGAAAAACATCTATATGCGGCAGCACGTTGAAAGCGATGCGATACGGGAAGACGCTGTTTTCCAGCTCGCGGCCATTGAACAGATCGCGCACCTGGCGTTCCAGTTCTTTAATGCCTTTTTGGCCTGTACCGGACACGGCCTGATAGGTGGAAACCACGATGCGTTTGATTGCCGCCGCGTCGTGCAGAGGTTTTAACGCCACGAGCATCTGTATGGTGGAACAATTGGGGTTGGCGATAATACCCATGTGGGCTGCAAGATGGCGGGCGTTGACTTCCGGCACTACCAAGGGGCAGTGCTCGTCCATGCGCCAGGCGGCGGAATTGTCCACTACCACACAGCCGGCATTGGCTGCGTGCGGCGCAAACTGCAGCGACGTTGCCCCTCCCGTGGAAAAAAGGGCCAGATCAATACCTGTAAAAACGTCTTCTTTCAGTTCTTCCACCGTCAATTCCGCATCGCCGAAGGGAACGCGGCTTCCGGCGGAGCGGGCTGAGGCAAAGGCACGTACTGTTGTCGCGGGAAATTTTCGGTTGTGCAGCGAGTTCAGCATTTCCCGACCCACGGCGCCCGTGGCTCCCACCACGGCGACTGTCAATGTTCTTTTCATGGAAATCTCCTTGGAGATATAATAAATCCAATATCCATAATCCGCAACGGGCGGATTCAGGCATGCCGCCGTCAAGCAGGGCTGTTCACGAACGTGGTGCGCGCGCCCTAAAACTCCAGGTTGCCGGGCGTGCGGGGAAAAGCGATCACGTCGCGAATATTGGCGATGCCGGTGAGCAACATGAGCAGGCGTTCAAAACCAAGACCGAAACCGGCGTGCGGCGCACTGCCGAAGCGCCGCAGGTCAAGATACCACCAGTAGTCGTCCAGATTTTGACCAAGTTCGCGAAGTCGCGCGGCGAGCTTGTCCAGACGTTCCTCACGCTGGGATCCGCCGACAAGCTCGCCTATGCGCGGGGCCAGTATGTCCATGGCCGCCACGGTTTCGTTGTCGTCATTCGCGCGCATATAGAATGCTTTGATTTCTTTTGGATAGTCGTACACAATGACGGGCCGGTGAAAATGTTCTTCCGTCAGATAGCGTTCGTGCTCCATCTGAAGGTCCATGCCGAAGACTACGGGGAACATAAAGTCCCGGCCGCTGCTTTCCAGAATGGCGACGGCTTCGGCATAAGACGCGCGCGCGAAGGATCTGGCGATCATGCCGCGCAGTCTATCTATAAGGCCTTTATCAACAAAATTGTCGAACAAGCGCACATCCGCCTCACAGCGCGTGAGCGCATGGTCTATGACATGACGGACAAGGCTTTCGCCAAGTTCCATTATGTCTTCAATATCCGCAAAGGCTATTTCAGGTTCAATCATCCAGAACTCGGCAGCATGGCGCGGCGTGTTGGAATTTTCGGCTCTGAACGTGGGACCGAAAGAATAGACCCGTCCAAGCCCCATAGCCAGTGACTCAGCTTCCAGTTGGCCTGAAACAGTCAGATGGCAGCGACGATTGAAAAAATCTTTTCCCGCGTGCTCCTCGTCCGGCGACAGGGCGGTAGCGCGGAACATTGCTCCTCCGCCCTCACAGTCTGCACCAGTGAGTATAGGCGTGTGCACAAGGGCAAAACGACGTTGGCGAAAAAAAATGTGTACCGCGTGCGCGGCCTCGGAACGTATGCGGAATGCGGCCCCGTATTTGTTTGTTCGAGCCCGTAAATGCGCAATGCCGCGCAAAAATTCGTCTGAATGGCGTTTTTTCTGCAGTGGAAAGGTTTTCGGATCAGCGAGGCCGAACACGGAAATACTTTGAACCTGCATTTCCCATTTTTGCCCTTTGCCGGGCGAGGGCGCGAGCGCGCCCGTCACGCAAAGCGCCGCGCCCGTATTGGCGGAGCCGAAAGCCGCGTACGCTTCGCTGTCATGAGCGACAACGCATTGCATGTTGGCAAGAGAGGAGCCGTCGTTTATCTCTACAAAGGAAAATCCGCCGAGGTCGCGGCGCGTGCGTACCCAGCCGCAGAGCACAATATTGTCCTGCGCTTTTTCCGCGTTCAGGGCGTCCACGATCAGTGTTCTCTGCATGGAACGTTGCCTTTATTGTCCACTTTGGGAGGGTAAAAACCCCCGCCTTTAGGCGGCGGCTTCAGCATTTCGCTTTTTTGGGCTGTGGCGCCAAACAAGTGTGCATTAGATAAAAGTTTTCATTTTGCAATGGCTGTGAAGTTACATAGGCCTGTATCGGCGAAGCCGATGTCGCCAGCTTTAGCTGCTAATTGAGGCCACATGTTTAGCAGGCGGAGTATTCACTTCGTTTTGTCAGCGATGGCGGCTGTGATTTTCGCCTCAGCGGCAGGTTTGCCGTCCACAAAGGCGCGTGCGTCCATTTTGCACAGTTTAAGACGCATACGCATATTGTCGCATATGAGGTCAAGGCGGTCGCCGGGAATTACCTGACGGCGAAATCTTACGCCGTCAAGACCTGTGAAGAAAAACAATTTGTCCGTCAGTGCACCGAGACCCGCAACCGCGAGCATCCCTCCCGTCTGGGCGAGCGCCTCCAGAATCAGCACGCCGGGCATGATGGGCGTGCCGGGGAAATGCCCCTGAAAAAACGGCTCGTTCACACTGACGTTTTTATACGCCCTGATGTGTGAGCCGGGCACGCATTCCACCACTCTATCCACCAGCAAAAAGGGGTAGCGGTGCGGTAGCAGACGGAGAATTTGTTGAATGTCCATAGATTGATAGCTTGTTTCAGACACAGGGCACATCCTGAAGAGGAAAAGCCTCCCGATCCTGACGGGTCGAGAGGCCTTCGGCAGGGTTCTGATCGTCAATTATTTTTTATCGTCGCTCTTTTTATTTTCTTTTTTGGCGGATTTTTCCTTATAGAGCTTGTTGACTTCAACCAGCACATCCTGCGTCAGGTCCATTGCCTGTTCAGCGTACAGCACGCCGCCGGCCGTGACGTCAACCACAAAGTTGAAGCCTCTGGCGTGGGCCACTTCGTATGCGGCGCTGAAAACCAGCGTTACCATGTCCTGGCGTAGCTTGATTTCATCCTGTTCCACCTTGCGTAGGAAATTTCGTGTTTTTTGATCCAAATCCTGCTTTGCGCGAATAAATTCCAATTTTTTTTCTTCACTGGTTTTGGGGCTCTTGAGCGACACCGCTTTTTTCTTCAGGTCTTCACCTTGTTTTTCCAATGTATTACGTTCGTTACCGTATTTTTCTTCCATCTGTTTTTTGGCGGCCTGCGCAGGATCACTCTCTGTGGCGACAGTCTGCATGTCTACAACGCCGATTTTTGCCGTGGGCACAGTTTTTTCATCAACGGCAAAGGCCGCGCCAGCAATGAGCATACAGGCCGCAAGGGCAGTCAACACAACATTACGCATGAAAATTCTCCTTCCCCGATTGCTGAAATTCTCACTTGTCCCTGCGAACAGATCATGCCCGCACCATGAAAATGCGGCGAGTTGTTGTCACATAACATCGGGGCTTTCAGGCGTCAAGAATTCTGTACAATATATGGCTTTAAAAGATTATTTTTGTAGACAAGCATGCCTTCGGCAAGACCTTCTGCCATGGCGAGGCAGCAGCCGAGCTGCACCAGCACAGCGGGCATGTGCGCGCCAATGAGTACGGGAAGGCGGCGACCGGCGGCTAAGGCTGTATTCTGAAAATTGTCGACGCGTACATGCCGTAGCGCACAATAGTCTATTTCACCCGCTGGGCCAGCGATTTGTTCACTGTGGAAAACAGGGATGTTTTTATCTTGATGTCAAGAAGTCTCACCTGTGGTTCAGTCTTTGTTGCGTCGCATGCCGAGCTTGATGAGTTTTTCCAGCATCCGGCCGAAATCAAGGCCCAAGGCCGCCGCTTCCTGGGGCACAAGGCTTGTTGCCGTCATTCCCGGCAGTGTGTTGACTTCGAGCAGCGCCGGAGTTTCGTTGTCCGTCAAAATAAAATCCGCACGGCTGTAGCCTGTGAGACCCAATACCCTGTGGGCCGCCAGCGTCAGCCGCCGCACTTCGGCTGTCACCGCTTCGGGCAGGGGGGCCGGGCAGGTTTCGCGTGCTCCGCCTGCGGCATATTTGCTTGCATAGTCAAAAAAGTCGCCAGCCGTCGGTTCAATAAGAAGGGGCGGCAGGGCATTTTCTCCCAGAACGCCGCAGGTGACTTCCACGCCGCGGAGTTCCTGTTCGAGCAGAACTTCATCCCCCGCCGAAAAAATTTCCGCCAGCCTTGCGTCAAGCTCCGCACGGTTGCGGGCGCGGCCCATCAGCAGGGAGGATCCTCCGGTATTGCTTTTTACAAAGAGCGGGTAGGACAGGCGCGGGTTCCAGCACGCCTCTGGCGGACGGGGTAGAAATTCCCAGTCCGGCGTGGGCAGGCCCGCATAACGGAAAATCTGTTTGGCCGCGGCCTTGTGCAGGGCCAGAAGAGAGGCCGCTGGGCCTGTGCCCTGATAGGGGCAGTCCGCTGTGTCCAGCATGGCTTGGATAAGGCCGTCTTCGCCTGGTGCTCCGTGCAGGTTGATCATGGCGAATTCGTGCTCTGTCGCGGCGCGCAGCAGTTGGTCAAAGTCTGTCAGGACGTCAAAAAAGGTCACGCTGTGGCCGCGTGAGAGCAGAGTTTTTTCTATGCCGCGTGCACCGGAAAGCGAAATTTCACGTTCGTGGGACCATCCGCCCGCAATCAAAAGAATCTTCATGGAGCTCACATTCCAGTTGCGCCGACAGGACGCGTTCAATGGTTTGTCCCTGTTCAAAAGATACGCGGATGCCCTGCCGCGATGCCTCGCTGTGCCCGTAACGCGTGAGCAGATCTTCAAAACGTTCTTCCAGCGTGACGCATTGGTCGTGCCGCGCTCTTTTGTCCGCATAGATGATAAAAAACGGCAGAGAACAGAGGCCGCTGCCGTCCGGCAGCGGCCAAGGCCAGCAAACGTGCAGCAGGACGCCCTGCGCCACGGCGTAATTGCGTGTTTCCGCGACGGCCCACCCGCCGCCGAGCTGGGCGTGGCTGCCGCCGTGCCGCACGCAGTAGGTTTTGGCGATATCGTGGAGCAGGGCCGCCGCGCGTACTTCCGGCACGTTGACGGCAATGCCGCGATTCGCCGCGCGTTCGGCCAGCGTTGTCGCGATATGGGCCACCAGCAGCGAGTGCCGCCACACGTTGTCCAGCATGCCGTATTTGCGCCACAGGGCGAAACATGCCTCGTCATCTGGAACGGATGCACACGGCGCGGAAGGGGACGTGGGCGGGCGGCTTGCCGTTCTCCTCAACCTGTCCGGGGGCGTCAGGTTGGAAAGGGGCGCGTGAAAGGTCCAGTGCCGCGGCTGCGCTTCTGTATTCATCTAAGTATAATTATGCCATTGCCGCACAATGGAGGCAAGGGGTAGTCCCGGCTTCTTCATGACATGTATAGACTCGCCCTTCGAGTTGAGGATTTTTTGAACTGACGGTATCGAATGCTCTCCATGTATCCGGTATCGTTACAGAGAATTTTCCCGGTGCCATAATGATATCCGCGCTACGGCTCCCAACCAATCGACCGATCTTGAAGATCTTCGCCCTTGGCCGGGTTTTCCCATAGACGGTCCGACCGTCGTTCATCAAACCCCGATTCGCTTTGGTATGGGCGTAAAATCACTCTGCTGGTTGAAGGGCCGGCGTGGCCCTTGCGGCCGGACACATGAAGGCAATATCTCCGGGATGCAAGGCCGTGACAGCCCGATGAAGTTACAATATCTTGCTTTCACTATTCACGCCATATAGTGCTGGCGTTCATATTTGCCAAGATTGAGGATCTCAAAGGCGCAGTAGCAGTTATCTTCTTTTTGTTCAGGGTAATATAGTCGCTCGTCAGAACAGGTTTCGTCTGCGCCTGTATCGCACATTGTTCAAGCGTTTCAAGAACAACCTCTCGCTTGAGCCCTTTTCCCGTATATCCAAGGTAAGATGACGGCGCGTTGCTTGTATAATCGCGTCGTCTGTGGTCGGCTTGCGGCTCGCATTCCTGCTACGGGGCCGAACAAACGGCTATCAGGCAACACCGTTGACCTTTCGCGGAGTCTTCATCATCGCTGAAGACGTGTTCAGAATAGACTTGCGAGATAACTCCCAAACAGGTAAACTGAGCACAAAAAAGCGGGGTCATGAACTATAAAGTCGTCAAACTCTTCTTTGAAAACGAGGACAAAATAAAGGAGGTTTTATGAAATCACCCCGCAATGGCCCCGTGCTCAAATACCTCTTAAGCGGCGTTGCGGTGGGCATAGCGTTTTTTTGCGTTCTGGCATACGGCATGACGACTACGGATCAACGCCCGTTCTGTGCGAGCTGCCATCTCATGCAGGAGGCTGCTGTAACACACAAAATGGGCACGCACGCCGACCGCGCCTGTAATGAATGCCACGCTCCCCACAATCTGCTTGCCAAACTTCCGTTCAAGGCGCAGGCAGGCCTGCATGATTTTCTGGCAGACCAGTCTGGCAAAGATTTGTCTTGCCCGGCCACTCCGACAATGCGCGCGCTGGTGAATGAAAACTGCAAGTCTTGCCATGCGCAGACCAATGTAACGGGGGCAGCTATGGACGCCAAATCCTATTGCACTGATTGTCACCGTAATGTGGCGCACATGCGCCAAAAGCCCTTGAGCACAAGGATGGTAGCGTATGAATAAGCGAATTGTCAGCCTCGCGATGGCCGCTGCCTCTCTTTTGGGGGCGGCGCTGCTCTCTGCCTGTGACGATGTCAAAACAGATTTGAAAGCGCCTGTGTACAAAACCGCCCTTAAGGAAGACGAAACCCGCATGTCGGCTTTTAAAGCCGCCTTCCCAAATGAATACGCATCTTATCAAAAGAACAATGAAACCAAGGTGATGACAGACTATAAAGGTTCCATTGCCTATCACAAGAATGACAACGTCAATCCCCTGCCCCAGGGCTTCAAGCACGCCCAGCCATATCTGAAGAATCTGTGGCTCGGCTATCCTTTCAGTTTTGAATACAACGAAGCCCGCGGGCACACGTATGCGATTGATGATTTTGTCAACATAGATCGCCTGAACCGCTACGGCGCGGACGGCAAGGCTCTTATGCCGACCACTTGCTGGAACTGCAAAACGCCCAAGATGATGATCTGGTACAAGCAATACGGCGACAAACTATGGAGTATGGATGCCAACGAATTTCGCGCTGCCGACAAAATCAGCGGCATGGACGAAACCATCAATTGTGCGAACTGTCATAATCCCACAAACATGGAACTGCGCTTGTATTCTGAACCCCTCAACGACTGGCTGAAGCGCACAAATCAAGATTGGAACAAAATTTCACGCAATGAGAAGCGCAGCCTTGTGTGCGCCCAATGTCATTCTGAATATTACTTTACCCACAAGGACAACGGTCCGGCGGCCAAGCCGGTCTTCCCCTGGGACGAAGGCATGGGCGCTGACGACATGTACCGCTACTATATGGGCCACGGCGCCAAGGACGCGTCCGGCAACCCCGGCCCCTTTGTCGACTTCAAACACGCTGCATCCGGCGTGCCCATCATCAAGATGCAGCACCCTGACTATGAAATGTTTGTTGACGGTCCGCACGGTGCTGCGGGAGTGGCCTGTGCCGACTGTCACATGCAGTATCAGCGTGTGGACGGCAAAAAAATTTCCAGCCACTGGATGACGTCACCCTTGAAAGATCAGGAAATGCGTGCCTGCAGACAGTGCCATGCCGACAAGACGGCAGATTTTTTGCGCGAACGTGTGATTTATTCACAGAAAAAGGTTTTTGACCAACTGATCAAGGCTGAAGCCCTGTCTGTTAAGGCGCATGAGGCCGTGCGTATTGCCGGCGCCTACGCGGGCGACAGCGCGGCAGACTATGACACGCTCATGAAACAGGCTGTTGAAATGGTGCGCAAAGGTCAGCTTTTTTGGGACTATGTCTCTGCGGAAAACAGTGTGGGCTTCCACAATCCCGCAAAATCCTTGGACACGCTGGCGACATCCATGGAAAGCAGCCGGATTGCCGTTGATCTGGCTTCGCAAGCCACGAATTACGGCATTTCTTCCGCCATCTCGGGCGATATTGAAAAAATCGTACCGCCCATTCTGGAACACAGCCGCAAGCTGATGCAGTCTCCTGAGCACTTGCAGAACCATCCGTGGCTCAAACTCTTGAAACCTTTCCCCACAGATCCGCAGGTGTGGGAGGGACAAACCCGCTTGACATCCGAAGCGACGGCGAAATAACCTGTTGCAGTCTCACAGCCCCCGCTCCTGCGGGGGCTGTTGACAGATGGAAAGCCTTCTTTGCTAGACAACATCCCGCTAAACTCTGATAATTTTGTCCGCCAGCTGTATGCCTGTCACCACGTCCAGCATATTGGTGGTCTGTCCGACTGCTTTTTTGGCGAGCAAGCCGAAATGGTCAAGGCATGCGCCGCACGCAAGAATGCTGACGCCTTGCGCATCCAGCGCCTGCAGTTCCGCCAGCACTGGGCTTCCCTCAGCAGCAAGGGTAACGCCGCCGTTCAGCAGAACAATGCGCCAGAGGGAATCCCCCATTTCAGGCAGGGTGGAGAGAAAATTTTTCATGAGTTTTTCGCCGAGAATATCGTCCCCTGAACCAAACACCGGCGAGATAATCATGACAAGAATTTTTGCCGTTTCCTGATTGGTCGCCTGTTGTTTTACGGGCTGTGGGGCCGCTTCGCCACTGTGTACGGATTGGTCGAGCGCAGCACAAACACGCATGAGACCATTTTCACGCGTGCAGGAAACGCCATACCCCCGTGCGGAAAGAAAACGGCTGACATTTTCCAGCGCCGGTTCATTGTCCACAATAACGGAAAGGCTGTCTGGAGAAGACATTTCCAGTTGTTGTTTTACCCGGATAACAGGCTGCGGACAAGGCAAATTTTGGCAGTTTATGGTCACTCCACTCATGCAAGGCTCCTTTGCTGATAAAATATACATCCAAGTAATAAAGGATAGACTGAACAAGAGCAAGCCGCACACATTGCGACGACAGAGCGGAGGCATTTTAAAAAAGCCCGCGCTTTGGTTTTGCACGCCGTAAAGACAAAACTAAGATTGTCCACGTTGCCGTTGCCGCCGTCGCGGAGGCGCACGTTGTACGTCATGTTTGTGCCACCTACCTTTCTGACGGGGGGCGCGGTTATGAGATGGGCTTGGGAATCTGGACTGTCAGAAGTATTTTTGGATTGAACACGCGACGAGAAGAATGGGTTTGCCGACAAGCAGTCGCATAGCAACGGGATAGAAAGTTTTTGGCCTTTGCCAAAATCCGGTATGCCTCATGGGTCTGCAAAAACATATTTTTTATTTCCACTTGAAGGGATATGAGTTTTGTTTTAACCATAGGGGAGAGGAGATATACTAACTGGTGCTCCAAATGCTCAGAACTTATTATCCTCATCAGCTAGGCATGACCCATAGTATAATAATGAGACGCGGCGTTCTGACGCCTGCGGGGAGGCAGACATGCAAAACGCAGCAAAAGTAAAACACGGGTGTGAAATGCCTGTGCCGCGCGGCTATGACCCGGAGATGCTCTATGTGGAATGCGGTAATTGCGGCGCGCCCATCATGTGGGGAGAAGGCCGGGCCACGCTCATTCTGGCCCAAGCAGGCATTGACCCGCTGGAACTTGACGCTTCCTGCCTGCTTGTCACAGACGCCTGCCCCTTGTGCACCAATAGACGCCAATATTCTGTCCAGATTTTTCGGGTCAGTTCCGAAACCCCTTCGCGTTGCGGCACGGCATAAAAGCTGTTTTCGGCGGGAATCAGCCCGCGTCGTGAGCGTGCGCCGCCCTCGTGCGCAACAAGATGTCGGCGCGTTTTTATACAAAAAATAGCCAGGTTATCACGCCGAACAACGGAACCAGAATGCCGACGGACCAGAGCATGTACCCGAAAAAACTTGGCATCGCCACTCCCTGCTCTTCCGCGATGGAACGCACCATAAAGTTTGGCGCGTTGCCGATGTAGCTGTTTGCGCCCATAAAAACCGCACCCGCTGATATGGCCGCGAGGGTTGTTCCCTTGTCGGCCATCAGGTGAGCGGCATCGCCGCCGGCGGTGTTAAAAAAGACGAGATACGTCGGCGCGTTGTCCAAAAAACTTGACAGTGCGCCCGTGAGCCAGAAATACATGGCGTTGACAGGTTCTCCGTTGTGGGAAACCATCCGGATCAGAGGGGCGAGCGCGCCGTCCGTGCCCGCGCGCAGAATGGCAATGGCCGGGATCATGCTAACAAAGATACCCAGAAAGAGCTGGCCTACCTCGACAATAGGCGTCCAGGAAAAGCCGTTCATTTCTCTGCAGCGTTGGTCTGTATACTTCCAGGAAAGCCTGGCTAGAATTAGAAGCAGCAGGTCGCGCAGCAGATTTTGGCCTTCAATCGGCACGCCGTACACTTCCGCGATCTCGCCCATCTGAACAAGTCCCGAACAAAGCACCACCAGTACCACGCCGAGCAGAAAAAGCAGATTGATCTTGCCGTCTAGACCCAAATTTTCTTCAGTCTTGCCGGGGTCGCGCGGTAACGCGGGACAGCCCTCGCGACGAAAGAGCACCGTGTCCAAAATATAAAAAATAGTTAATAAAACAGTAGAGATAAAAAACGTTTTCAAAAAAAGCTGCGTTGTTGTCCAAAAAAAGCTGACGCCTTTTAAAAAGCCCAGAAAAAGCGGCGGATCGCCGAGCGGTGTGAGGGAGCCGCCGATATTCGCCACCAGAAAGATGAAAAAGATCACCGAATGCACGCGGTATCTGCGGTGGGCGTTGGCGCGCAGCAGCGGCCGTATCAACAGCATGGCCGCGCCGGTTGTTCCCATCCAGCTTGCCAGTATGGTTCCCACGGCCAAAAGGCCCGTATTGACCAGCGGCGAGCCTGTGAGTGAACCTGTAAGACGCACGCCCCCGGCGACGGTAAAGAGCGCAAAGATGAGGATCAAAAAAGGAATGTACTCCAGCAGCAGTGTATGTAAAAGCACATAAAACGCCACGGAGAGGCCGTAAGCGAAAAAACAGGGAACCAGAAATGCAAGGCCCCAGAACACGGCGATCTTGCCGAAATGATGCTCCCAGAAGTGCGGCAGTGTCAGCGGCATAACGGCGATGGAAAACAGCATGCAGGCAAAAGGAAGCACCCACACGGCTGAAAGCTCTGCGCCGGGTATGGAGGGATGATTCCCCCCTGAAGCCAGTGCCGCACAAGGCAAAACAAGCGCCGACAACAGCGTGGTGGGCAGTAAAAAGTATTTTGACATAAACGCACTCCAGACAAAACAGATTTAAGGCGTGGTGCCGTATTACGGCGTAGTGCGTCATTTTTACGCTAAAACAGCGCTTGTGGGAATTCCCTGTGCTGTAAGCGCGCTCTTGCGCTGAAAAAATTTTTCTGCCACTTTAACGCGAACTATGCAAGAGTCTTCTTTGCCGACATCCCGCACGCCGCGGCGCAAAGCGCGTCTGGCCGAAGTACTGCGCCGCCGTCAATGCGATCTGACGCTCGTTCTGGCAAACATTCACGACCCACACAACGTTTCTGCCATATACCGCTCCTGTGACGCTTTCGGCGTTGGCTGCGTGCACCTGTATTACACGGACACGCCCTTCCCGTCGCTCGGCCGCAAGAGCTCGGCTTCCGCGCGCAAATGGGTGGAAAGTGTCCGCCATTCCACCAGCGCAGATTTGCTGCGCTCTCTGCGCGGCAAGGCTATGCGGGTGCTGGCAACATCGTGCTCTCTTCGGGCCGTGCCGTTGCGCGCCTGGAACCTCACGCGGCCCACAGCCGTGATTATGGGCAATGAACACAGCGGGGTGGATGAAAATCTGCTTGCCCTTGCCGACGGAGAAATCTACATCCCCATGTACGGCATGATACAAAGCTTCAACGTCTCTGTGGCGGCGGCGATTATACTGGCGGAAGCCGCGCGCCAGCGGGATGCCGCGGGCATGTATGTCGCCCCCCGTCTGAACGGGACGGAACTGAAAGCGAAGCTTGCAGAATGGCTAAAAAAGTGAATACTCCCCCTGCTAAAGCCGGCGATATCGGCTTCGCCGATACAGAACTTACACTTTGTTTGGTGCCACAGTTCAAGAAAAAGAAATGGGGGTTTTAACCCTCCCTAAAAGTGGACAGTAAAGCGCGCTAAAAAATCCTTCTGGCTTTAGCCGATTTTGTATACCCTGCCGTCATGTGCAATTCCACACCTCCTCTGGCCCGCCGTTACGCTTTCAAGCTCCTGGCCAATATGGCTTCCGTACCGGTATATCT
This sequence comes from Desulfovibrio sp., assembly GCA_031260725.1. Classification (GTDB taxonomy): domain Bacteria; phylum Desulfobacterota; class Desulfovibrionia; order Desulfovibrionales; family Desulfovibrionaceae; genus Desulfovibrio. The sequence continues at coordinate 29,191 of JAISKZ010000043.1, forward strand.
GGTGATGGAAGCCATTCTGCCGCGCTCGCTCGGGCCTGCCATGTACGGCAATTACAGCTTTGCCACCAATCTTTTCCAGCATCTTTCCGGCTTTCTGGATATGGGTACCTCCACCTGTTTTTACAACGCGCTTTCACGGCGTCAGGGCGAAATCGGCCTTGTCAGGTTCTACGCCGGAATAAGCATGCTGGTGGCCGCCATAACCCTGCTCGCCTCACTGTGCATGCTCATGCCTTCTGTCGGCGCGCTGCTGATGCCAGGTGTGCCCCTGTGGCTCGCGCCACCGGCGGCACTTTGGGCTTTTCTGACCTGGTGGGGGAGGGTTCTGCGCTCCATGAACGACGCAGTCGGCGTCACGGTGGCGTCGGAAATGGCGCGCACGGTAACATCCCTGCTTTCCGCAGCGCTGCTGGCGCTGCTTTTTGCAGGCTCATACCTGAACATCCACTCGCTTTTTGTGCAGCAATATCTGATGCTGGGCGCCACGGCCTGCGCGTATTGGCTCGTCACCCGACGGCACTGGCGCGTGCGGAATCAGACGCTACGCTTTC